>JAICPS010000054.1 GCA_025929715.1 Anaerolineae bacterium
AGATCGTTGGGCAAAGGACGAAGAAGGTCAGGAATTCGTCTTTACCGTTGAGATGCAGCGCCGGCTTCACCAAGCGGGATTGCCGGTTGAGCCGGAGTCGCTTGCCCAGCTAGACAGTGTGCCAACGCCGCAGCCCATTAGTTACGTGGACGAACCGGATAGGCCAAAAAGCGCGACGCAGCCGGAAGAACCGGCGACGATTCAGATCGACCCTAAAACGGGCAAGTATTTAGGTCGGCTTAAGTGGTATAACGCGGCGCGCGGTTACGGCTTCATTGCACGAGGGGGCGGTGAAGATATCTTCTTCCATAAGAGTGCAGCCGTTGGGAGCCCCGGCGAGTTGGATGAGGGCCAGTGGGTGCTCTACGACGTGGAACAGCGGAAGAAGGGGCCGGAGGCGACCGAAGTCGAGGCTTACGATGGGGAACCGGAAGTATAACGGTAAACGCGGCTACTCTGGCGGAAGAAAGTCTTCGGCATAGTGGCAGGCGACAAAGTGGCCAGGGCGCAGCTCGCGAAGTTGAGGATCGTCTTCGGCGCAATGGGGCAGGCGGGCGATGGGGCAGCGCGTGTGGAAGCGGCAGCCAGAGGGAGGATTGAGTGGGCTGGGCACGTCACCCTCCAGAATGACGCGCTGGCGCTTTAGCGTTGGATCGGGAATGGGGATGGCAGAAAATAATGCCTGTGTATAGGGATGAAGGGGATTTGCGTACAGATCGTCGCGGTCGGCAATTTCGACCATTCTTCCCAAGTACATTACTCCAACGCGATCACTGAAATGCTCAATGACGCTCAAGTTATGAGCGATGAAAAGATAGGTGAGCCCGAAATCCCGCTGTAGTTCCTTGAGTATGCTCAGAACCTGGGCCTGAATCGAAACATCGAGGGCAGAGACCGGCTCGTCGCAAATGATGAATTTGGGTTGCAGGGCCAGCGCACGGGCAATACCGATGCGCTGTCGTTGACCGCCAGAAAACTCATGCGGATAACGCCGGGCATGTTCGGCTCGCATGCCTACTCGCCTCAGCACGTCTACCACCAGCTCATGTCGCTCCCTGGATTTTTTGGCGGTATGAACGCGCAGGCCCTCGGCGATGCTTTCACCAACCGGTAGACGTGGGTCAAGGGATGAATAGGGATCCTGAAAGATTATCTGCATATTTGCCCGCGCCCGTTTCAGCTCCTTAGCGGGCATGTTAAGGACATCTCTGCCGTCGAAAATCACCTCACCAGACGTCGCGGGAATCAGACGCAGTATCGTGCGCCCCACCGTTGTCTTGCCACACCCCGACTCGCCGACCAGGCCAAAAGTTTCGCCTTCGTAAATCTGAAAGCTTACGTCGTCAACCGCTTTTACCCAGCCCTGAATTCGTTGCAGAAGTCCACCCTTCACCGGGAAATGCTTGACGAGGTTATTTACTTCCAAAAGGGTTCGCTTGTTTCCGTTTTGACGTACGCGATCGTCCGCTTCGCGTCTCTGCAATTGTTCCTGGCTTATATCAGATTTCATCATGGTCAGGAAATCAACTCCCCTTAAATCACTCGTACAACCAGCAGCGCACTTTATGATTAGGACCAATGAATTTTAGTTCTGGTTCTTCTTCCGTGGCAATCTCCAAATTGTTTTCTACCCGGGCGATGCAGCGCGGTGCGAATTTGCAGCCGCGCGGCAAATTGATGAGATTGGGTACGGAGCCGGGAATAGGCTGCAAATCCTTTTCGGCCTGGCCTAGGACAGGCGTCGATGCAATTAACGCCCTCGTGTAAGGGTGGGCAGGAGACTGAAAGAGATCGACAACACTGGCTTCTTCGACAATACGCCCGGCATACATGACGAGGACGCGATCGCACATTTCGGCGACCACACCCAGATCGTGCGTAATCAGGATAATCGAAGTATCGAGTTTTGAGCCGAGGTTGCGCATCAGGTCGAGGATCTGCGCCTGAATGGTAACGTCGAGGGCTGTTGTCGGTTCATCGGCAATCAGCAATTCGGGAATGCAGGCAAGGGCCATCGCGATCATCACGCGCTGCGCCATGCCGCCGGATAACTCGTGTGGATAGGCCTTTATCCGTGCTTCCGGTACTGGGATCCCTACCATGCTTAAGAGCTCGACGGCACGCTGTTCTCCGGCGGTTTTGCCCAGGCTCTGGTGGATCTCGAGTACTTCAGCCAGCTGATCCCCTACCGTAAACACGGGGTTGAGACAGCTCTGCGGCTGCTGGAAGATCATGGAGATGCGATTGCCCCGAATGGAACTCATCTCTGATTCCCGCAGTCGCAAGAGGTCTACGTTATCGAAGTACACCTCTCCGTCTACAATTTCGCCGGGCTGGCTTAAAAGGCGCATGATGGACAGGGCGGTTACGCTCTTTCCGCAGCCCGACTCGCCGACGATTCCTAATACCTCGCCGCGCTTCACGCTAAAGTCTACGCCATCAACAGCCGGTACGACGCCGGCCCTGGTGAAGAAGTACGTCTTCAATCCCCTGACGTCTAACAGCGTCTCTTTTTCGTCGACCGAACTTTGCTGCTGCTGTATTTCTATAGGATTCATAACTTCTTTATGTCTGGCTGATCAACTGATTTGTAAATGGACATGGCGACCGATTAGTGTTTGACTCCCGATTCTGCCAGGCGAGGATCGAGGGCATCGCGCAGGCCATCACCCAGTAAATTGAAGGCGAGGACGGTGATCATAATGGCCAACCCAGGGAAAAAGACAAGATGTGGGGCGCTAAATACCTGGTTTCGTTCTTCGGCAAGCATATATCCCCATTCTGGGGTCGGGGGCTGCGCGCCGAGGCCGATAAAGGACAGAGCAGCTGTATCAAGGATCGCCGTCGCGATGCCTAACGTCGACTGAACAATCAGCGGCGGCAGGGCATTTGGAAGAATCCGACCGAAGAGAATGCTGGCGTGACCGGCGCCCAGCGCGCGCGAGGCTTCGACAAAATCCATTTCGCGCACCGACAATACACTGGCGCGAACAACGCGCGCATATTGTGGGGTGGTAACAATAGCGATAGCCAGCATGGCGTTGGTCAGGCCGGGGCCGAGAACGCTTACGATGGCAATGGCGAGCAGGAGAAACGGAAACGCCAGAATGACGTCGAGCACGCGCATGATGACATCGCCGATCCAACCGCCGAAATACCCGGAAATCGCGCCCAACACTGTACCAACGATAATCGCGAATCCGACGGTGATGAAGCCAATGCGTAGTGAAACTCGCGTACCATAAACAACTCTGCTGAACACATCGCGAAAATTGCCGTCGATACCCATTAGGTGTTGTGGCCTATCTTCTGAGCATCCGAGCAAGTGGATGCAAGGGCCGTCACGCCTATCGACGTCTTCGACGCCAATCAGATCTTGATTCGGTTCGTAAGGGGCGACGAGAGGAGCAGCAATAGCCACAAAAACCAGGATTCCGAGAATTACCATCCCGACAATCGCGGAGCGCTCGCGGAGGAGGCGCCGCATCATAAGGCGCCAGATGCTTTGGGGGCGCTGGTAGCGAACGCCGTCGTCCCTGGCGTCGAGCGGAATCTCGGTTACTGTTGCCATTCAATGTCTCCGATTTGAGAAATGGGACGCAGAATAGCGCTGATTCTTAACTTTTGAAAATATGTGTCCTATTATCAAAATCCCGTTCTCGCTGTAGTATGTGTCTATAAATTACGCTACTGATCGCATCTTATCAGTCTAGCCGAATTCGCGGGTCAAGATAAGCGTAGGAAATATCGACAATCAAATTAAGAAGCACGAAACCGACCGAGATGACGATAACAAAACCTTGAATAATGGGAAAATCTCGAGCGGTTATGGCTTCAAAAAGCGCCCTGCCGACGCCCGCAAGATTGAACACAGTTTCGGTCAGTATGGCGCCGCTGAGAACAAGACCGAGCTGCAGTCCGACGATGGTGACGATAGGTAATAGCGCATTGCGGAACGCGTGCTTGAGTATCACACCGCGCCACCGGACGCCCTTGGCGCGCGCGGTCCGCACGTAATCGAGCCCGAGAACTTCTAACATGCTGGAGCGCGTCATACGCGCGATGATCGCCATGGGGATGGTGCTCAAGGCCATGGCCGGCAAGAGCATATGTTTGAACGCGTCCCAGAAAGTTTCAAGGTTTAGGGACAATAGCGCGTTGATGATGAACATGTTGGCGATGAAGCGCGGTATTACGGATATCAGGCCGGTTTCGGGAACCTGCCAACCATGAACCTCATAGAACGAGACGGGAATTATACCGGGTGAGAGGCGTCCAGTGGGCGGCAGCGCAAAGGGTGTATCTCTCAATACGAGGGCAAACAAGTAAGCCAGCATTAAGCCGAGCCAAAAGACGGGCATCGAAACCCCGATATTTGCGAACACCATCGTGGCCACGTCGATAGCGGAATTGCGTCGAGAGGCGGAGAGAATTCCGAGGGGTACGCCAAGAGCAATGGCAATCGTTACCGCAATGAGGCTTAGTTCTACCGTCAACGGCAGACGCTCGAGAAGGATCACGGTAATTGGCCGTCTGAAGCGAAGTGAATCCCCAAAGTCACCTTTCGCCAGATCGGTCACGTAGATGGCGAATTGCGTCGGGATCGGCTCGTTCAGACCTTTGAGTTCATTAAAACGCTCACATGCTGCTACGGTTGCTCTTTCACCAAGTATCGAGCGACAAGGATCACCAGGAATTACACGGGCAAGCACGAACGTCACCAGCAGGACGCCAAAGATGACAGGAATCGCGGCAATTATGCGCCGCACGCTATACTGTATCATAAGCGAATCTTATGGTCGTGATGTAAGCGAAATAACAGGATGCTCGAGTCCAGCCACCGGGCCCGAGCATCCTTAATTTCAATCAGCTGCCGTCATAGATTGTGATAGCAGTGGTGCGCTACAGTGGGGACGCTATTCACTTTCCTCCGGCATGTTCATGAGCGAAGTCCACAGGTACGCGTAATACTCGAATACGCCGGTATTACCCGTGTGCAGTGGATTGGAGGCGTCGATGCCCGCAGCCCAAGAGGCCACGACGTCGTTGGCGTCAAACGCCGATCCATCGTGGAACGTGACGCCTTCACGCAGGTTGCAGGTCCAGACAGTACCATCTTCGTTCGACTCACAGGCAGTCGCGAGCGCGGGACGCGTCGCGCCAGAGTCAAGCTCATACTTGAGCAGTGGTTCAACGACCTGCTGGCATGGACGCAGCGACTCGCCGTCCGTCTCGTCAGCGCAATACAGGCTGATGGGCTCGGCATTTTGCATGAAGACCAGCGTGTCACTGCCTGGGTCCAGGAGCGCAAACTCGACCGCGCCAAAGGGCGGCACGTACGCGCCTTCAAGGCTGGCGAGCGCAGCGTTGGCTGCCGTGCCGTGGGCAATAGGTACCATGGGGATCAGCTCCCTGATGGCATTATTTGCCTCTTCGTAGAGCGGCGCCGCTTCGGCCGGATCGACGATTCCACCAGCCTCTTGGAGGACTTCGTAGATTTCAGGATGGGGATCGCCAAACGCCGGGTTTTCCTCTCCAAAGTGGAAGTCGAGGAAGTTGGTGACGTGTGGATAGTCAGCGCCCCAGCCGAGCATGTAGAATCCATCGAGGTTGCCGGCCGACGATTCGGCGATAAAGGCGCCCGATTCCATCACCTGAATCTCGGCGGTTATGCCAAGATTTTCCTCCAACTGCGTTTGTATTTCCTGAGCGACGATGCCAGGCTCGGGGAGGTAAACGCGGAAGACGTCACGATAGAAGATCGTCGTTTCGAAACCGTCGGGGTATCCGGCGTCGGCCAAGAGCTGTCGCGCTGCCTCAGGATCGAATTCGTACCATGGTTCGCCCTCGCAACCGTTTTCAATGGTGCACGGTGTAAAGTGGCTCGCGGCTTCAGAGCCCGGTGGATAGAAGTTTTCCACGATGCGCTGGCGGTCGATACCCATGGCGACTGCCCGACGGACGTCCAGGTTGTCGAATGGCTCGAAGGTGTTGGTCATTGCCAGGTAGAAGATGTTCGGATTTGGGTCCTCCAAGATTTGGAGGTTTGGATCGTTGGCAACCGTCTCGAAATCCTCTGGACTAATGTTGGTGATATAGTGCGCGTTGCCAGACTGCAGTTCTAGTAGCCGAGCCGCCCCTTCGGTGGCCCAGCGCAACACCGCCGTTTCAGCAATAGCCGGTTCTCCCCAGTAATCATCAAAACGTTGGTAGACAACAGAGTCACCACGCACCCATTCCTGCACCATGTAGGGGCCGGTGCCAATTGGATGCTCTAACAGCTCACCAGTACCACCGGTTTCCTCGAGCCACTCCATGGGCTGAACACTGAATGGCGTAAAGGCGATTTTTTCCCGGAAGGCGGGATCGGGGCTACAGAGAGTAAAGACGACGGTCAATGGGTCAACTGCTTCAATGGAAAGGATCTTGCCGCCATAGTCGCAGCTTTCAGCTACAACAGAGAGCAAATCGCCCTCCGGGGCCGGTTCCTCAGTTGGCTCTTCTGCAGGCTCCTCGGTCGGCTCCTCTGCCGGCTCTTCAGTTGGTTCTTCCGCGGGCTCCTCCGTCGGTTCCTCTGCCGGCTCCTCGGTGGGTTCCTCCATGGGCTCTTCCGTTGGTTCCATAGGAGCCTCGGTGGGCTCTTCCGGAACTTCAGTTGGATCCTGAGTGGCGCCGCCGCAAGCAACCAGCGTCAACGCGCCAATCAAAAGCAGGATCAAAACAACTCGCCATTGCTTCCTTTTCATCCTATTCTTCTCCTTCGTAGGAATAAACAGAAATTTCGCTATGCAGACGCGTAGCGTGTGGCTGGTATTGTACATTACATCTTACCACGACATGTGTCGGCTGACAAAAGAGTCGCAAAAGTGTCATTCTGGTGTCATTTCAACGTGCTGTTGTGCTTCTATTTCTTCGACCGGTTCGTCGACATCTTCATCACTTCGCAACGTGATCAGACGGAAGGCTTCGGCATATTTGTAGCCGACCTTTCGACCGTTTTCAGCGGCGCGGGCCCTTAATGGTTCCTCAGGTTCCCAATCGCCTAGCTGGCTGCGGTGTTCTCTCAAGGCATCTAGCTTAACGTCCATTGTTTCGCTGATGTCTACATAGAACGTGGGATCCGCGGGATTTGAGATTAGCACGTAACGAACCTTGTGCGGCGTCAACCCATCTGCTTCGAGCTCTGGATATAACAAGGGCATCTCGGCGGCAGGAAATACGGCGTCGAGAGCGGCCGTGGCCGCGGCACGATGATCGGGGTGGTTGATTCGCGTGCTGGCAGGAAAAAACACGGTGGGATCCCCGCAGATCACCGCGTCTGGTTTATGGCGCCGAATCAGACGCACGAGTTCTTTGCGCAGTTCCAGGGTGGGTTGTAATAGCCCGTCGTCATAGCCCAGGAAAATGCATTGCCTGGCCCCCGCGACCTGCGCTGCTGCTTCCTGCTCGGTGCGGCGTATCTCGGCAATACGCACAGCAGTCATGCCTTCTTCGTGGCTGCCGACGTTGCCGTCGGTAATCACGACGTAAATAACTTCACAGCCGCCACGCGCCCAGCGGGCGGCCGTGCCTGCAGCGCTAAATTCGATGTCGTCGGGATGAGCATAAATCAGCATTGCGCATCGGGGGACATAGTCGTGGTTCATATGAACGCCTCCAGGTTCAACGTCGTTAGTCTTGCGATGGCAAATTATACTCACCTCTCTAGAAGATGCATGAGGTTACATGGCAAGATAGTCACCAGTTTGCTATCCTATGACGCGCGGCGTGTCGTACGAGCACACTTAACGATTACGGAAGCGAACAAGGACAAGAGATGAGCGAATGGTTTAGACAGACAACTGAAGAGGTAGTGACCTCTTTGGACACGGATGCCGAAAGTGGGATCACGTCGCAAGAAGCCCAACGGCGCCTTGAGAAATTTGGGCTGAATGAACTGATAGAGCGGGGAATAAAGAGCCCATGGCTGATTTTGTGGGAACAGTTTACGGAAGTAATGGTCTTGATGCTGATCGTTGCCGCCGTTGTTTCGGCATTTCTCGGTGAATACACCGACGCGATCGTCATTCTGGCGATTGTCATCTTGAACGGTATTTTGGGTTACACGCAGGAGTATCGTGCGGAAAAGGCCATTGCGGCCCTGAAAAAACTGGCCGTTCCTACGGTCCGAGTGGTGCGCGACGGGCGTATCGAAGAGATTTCGGCGCGCGAGATGACGCCGGGCGACGTTGCACTGTTGGAAGCAGGCAACAAAGTATCGGCCGATGGACGGATATTGGAAAGCGTCAACTTGCAGATTCAAGAGGCGGCGCTTACCGGCGAATCTGAAGCGGTAGAAAAGCATACGAGAGCAATTGGTCAGGAAGATTTACCGATTGGCGACCGGCGCAACATGGCGTACATGGGCACCGTGGTCACTTATGGGCGGGGTACGATGGTAGTGACCGAAACAGGGATGGCGACACAACTGGGTAAAATCGCGGATTTGATCCAGGAAGTGGAGCGCGAGCCTACACCTTTGCAGCGGCGTCTGGAAAGACTGGGCAAGACGCTGGCGTTAGCTGCCGTGGGAATCATTGCCGTCGTCATCGTGCTGGGTCTGCTGCGCGGCGAGGAGCTGGAACTACTATTCTTGACTGCGATCAGCCTGGCGGTGGCTGCTGTACCTGAAGGCCTGCCTGCGGTGTTGACGATCACGCTGGCGCTCGGTTCGCAACGGATGCTGAAGCGTCGCGCGCTGATTCGCAAGCTGCCCGCCGTGGAAACGCTGGGATCTGTAACCACAATTTGCTCTGATAAAACTGGTACACTGACCGAAAACCGAATGACAGTGACCGTACTGGACGTAATTGGAGCCACGCGCACGGTTGATGCGCTGCTGGAGAAAGGCGTTCCCGTCTGGCGCACCGACGCGCCGGTAGCCAACGATCTGGCGCCAGAAGAGCGCAGTCTGGCGCTGCTGGTGCGCGCGATGACGCTGGCCAACGACGCCGTGCTGCAGGCTGACCCCGACAACCCTGAAGAAAAGCGTACCATTGGCGATCCCACTGAAGGCGCGATGGTGGTGGCGGCGGCTGAACTTGGACTGGAAAAAGCGCTATTAGAGGACCGCCTGCCCAGGATTGCGGAAGTGCCATTTACCTCTGAGCGCAAGCGGATGACGACGATTCATGAGCTGAACGATGGCGCCGTTTTGGAGGGTACCCGCTGGGCAGATATTACGTATCTGGCGTTCACCAAGGGAGCCTTGGATTCTCTGCTGGACATCAGCGATCGGGTGTGGGTTGGCGACCATACCATGCCCCTGGACGCCACAATGATTGAGCGCATCAATCACGCTAACGAAGCCATGGCGCAGAACGGCCAGCGTGTGCTGGCCGTCGCGTTCAAGCCGCTGACCTCGCCTCCAGAGGCCGGAGAGGAGCACCGGGTGGAGGATAACTTAATTCTCATTGGATTAGTGGGAATGCTAGATCCACCGCGTGCAGAAGTCCGGGAGGCAGTTGCCAAGTGTCGCACCGCGGGAATCCGGCCGGTGATGATTACGGGGGACCACCCGCTGACGGCGGAACATATAGCCCGGGAATTGAACATCGCCAGCGAGGGCAGCGTCTCGTTGACGGGACGCGATTTGGCGCGGATGTCGCTGGAGGAATTGGAAAAAGTGGTGGAGACCGTTCAGGTTTACGCGCGCGTTTCGCCGGAGCACAAGTTGAACATCGTGACCGCGTTGCAGAATCTTGGCGAAGTCGTCGCCATGACCGGCGATGGCGTCAACGATGCGCCGGCACTCAAGAAGGCCGACATCGGCGTTGCGATGGGTATTACGGGCACGGACGTCTCCAAAGAAGCGGCTGATATGGTTCTCTTGGACGATAATTTCGCTTCGATTGTGTCGGCCGTGGAAGAAGGCCGCGTAATCTACGATAACATTCGCAAGTTTGTCAAGTTTCTGCTTAGCAGTAATACGGGGGAAATCATAGTGATGTTTGTGGCGCCATTCCTGGGCATGCCACTCCCCTTGCTGCCATTACAGATTCTATGGATCAACCTGGTGACCGACGGCCTGCCGGGCCTGGCGCTGGGCATTGAGCCGGCGGAGCGCGGCATTATGCGGCGCAAACCGTACCGGCCAAACGAAAGCATCTTCAGCCGCGGACTCGGCTGGCAGATCATTTGGATAGGCCTCCTGTTGGGTCTTGTTTCGTTGGCAGTGGGATTCTGGAAGTGGAACCTAGAAGGAAGAATTACCGGCCCCGAGACTCACTGGCGCACGATCGTCTTTACCACATTGACGTTTGCCCAGATGAGTAATGTGCTTGCGCTACGCAGTAATAGCGATTCGCTGTTTACGATAGGGCTGTTTTCGAACAGACCAATGGTTGGGGCGGTAGCTTTGACGTTTGTGTTGCAATTGGCGGTGATTTATTTGCCGTTCCTGCAAGGCATTTTCGAGACGGAGGCTCTAACACCGACCGAGCTGCTGATAGCCCTCGCCGCTAGCTCCATTGTCTTCATTGCCGTAGAGTTGGATAAGTGGCGCCGCCGGCGTCAGCCGGAAAGCTGATTATTACTAGAACTTACGCAGACGCCACGCCCCCGTTGTAATAGTTGAGCGATTGAATGGAAACACAAAAAGACGATGCCCCGCATCGTCTCTTGTGTCAGAATTCAGGTCGCTAAATCGCCAGGATGATCGGCGCGCTGGCTAGCCGGTCATATGTGTGTTGATATAGGTAACGGCTTCCCCAACCGTAGTAATCTTTTGAGCTTCCTCGTCTGATATTTCGCCTTCGAATTCTTCTTCAAAGGCCATAATTAGCTCGACCAGATCCAGCGAGTCAGCTTCTAATTCTTCGCGGAAACGAGCGTCGAGCGTTACTTCTTCCTCGTCGACACCCAGCAATTCCACAATAATATCACGGACTCTTTCCTCCGTATCGTTCATGGCCGTGTACCCTCCTTGTAGTTTGGTTAACGCAATAGCCCGGCAATAGCGCAATTTTAGGTGCTCCAGTTGCTTTGTCAAGTTGTAGGCGCGCAGCTGCGGAGCACGGAGCCACGCACCTATTCTAACCCGGAAACGGGGATTAAGTTACGGTATATGTTTCGCGCAGCCAAATGACGAGGCCAAGCAGGAGGAAAAATACAAAAGCCAGATCTACAAGGAAGAAGCTGTGATCTACCATGCCATGGGCGAGCATCTGTGCGATCGAGCCGGCGACTGCGATGGCAACAGGACGCCACTCGGCTGGCACGCGGGCGAGAATACGCCAGGGCAAATGCCAGAGATTGCGGAATAGCTCCCGGAACAGCCACGCGCCGGCTAAAAGGCCGGCAAGTCCGAGGCGCGTGGCAAAATCGAGGATAAGGTTGTGAGGGTGATTCAGGTTTGGCTCTTGCCAGGCGCTCTCGAGGATATAGCGTCCGCGGTAGGCATACAGGAAATTGTCGAGGCCCACGCCGAAGAGGAGATGGTCGGCGAACATGTTCAGGCTGGACTGCCATAGACTGAGACGAAAAACTGTGGTGGCGCCACTCAGATCTAAGCGGGCGGACAGACCAGGAACTGTTAGAATCGTCACCAATGTGGCAATGACGAGCACGAAGCCGGCCAATAGCCAGGGCCAGAGTGGACGATGCGTACTGCGCAGCCAGAGGAGGACTACTACCCCGAATCCTGCCGGAACGCCGAGGAAAAGCCCGCCTTTACTGAAAGTGAGAATGAGGGCCGCGCAGACGGGCAGCAGCGCAATCGCGTAGAGGAATCTACGACGGGGCGACGCCCGGCCCATGATCGCCAACGCAAGCAGGAAGGGCAGTATGCGACCCAGGAAGAGCGCGACGTTGTTTGGCGAGCCGTAGATTGAGCGTAGGCGCGCAAGACCGCCGCCGACCGTAATCACGTTTAGCCCCAGAGCGTAACGCCATAAGCCATACACAGCCACAACGACGCCGCCCAACACAAAGGCGTCTACGATCGTCCACATTTCTTTGGACGAAGGACGGATAAGCCTGATAAGGAGGTAGAAGAGCGCCGGTTCGACGACGACAACACGCCATTCATTCTGGGCAACGTCAAGACGCGCGGTGAAGAATAAGCTGAGCGTGGCTACAAGTACAAAAAAGACGACTGCGTAGTCGGCTGTCAGCAGGCGGCTGCTCAGGCGAAGCTGCGCCTCGCGTAGGACGGATAAGGTGTCATGGGATTGAAGCGCCGGTTCGGCGAACTGCTGGCGCAGGCGCGCGGCGTAGGCTGCAATGGTTGCGACGTCTGTGGTTACGAGAAAGATTTCCACCGGTGAAAAACGATAGCCCAACATGGGTTTTGGCAGGACGTAAAACGGGAAAGAGAAGGCGACGAGCGCAAGACCCCAGGCAGGTCGGGCAACGATGAGGAAGAAAAGCAAAATGAGGGCAGGCAGGTAAATGAGAAAAGCCGGCGCCACATAGAAGAGAGAAGCCGCCACTGCGGTCAGGGTCAATTGTCCGGTGTCGCCGAGACGGCGATAAATGCCGGCAGCCTGCTCGCCCCAGGTCAGCCAACCGGTGAGCGCCACGATGCCGGCCGCCAGCAGAGTCAGCAGAAGTCGCCAACGTTCCTGCAGACGGCGATAGCGCCGAGACCACACGCTTCCTGACGCGCGCCAGTCGACGCGGCGGAAATCACGAACGCTCAGCGCGCCGAAGCTGAGAGCGCCCACGAGCAGGGCGGCGAGGGCGATCAGTGTCGTCGTCGAATCCGGGTGGTAGCCGACGCTAAAGCCATTGAGCGCCCATTGGCCCCAGCCGCGATAGGCCTCGACGGTCATTACATGCGGCCCGGCCGGTAAGTTCGCCGCGACAGGCACAATGTCTAGATAATCTTCATCGAGATCGGGTGAAGTGAGGACGAGCGCAGCGCCGTCGCCGTCGTGCGGCAGGGAGGGAGCCGGCTCATCGTCAATAGTTACGTAAAGACGTGCGCGATAGTCGGCGCGCCGCACCCGCAGACCGGCAGCCGTGCCCCAGAAGCGAAATGTAAGCGTGTCTCCAGTTTGGCTGATGTCTGCGCCGTAGAGGGGCGAGAAGCGCCAGCCGCCCTGATAATCCTGGGCCGGGAGCAAGGGATCGGCCGGATGAAAGCCAGGGTAGGCCTGTTGTGCGCTCGTCGTGAGGCCAGGCAATTCGGCTTCCAGATCGCTACCTTGAACGTCGAAGCCATGACGCGGATCGTTGTCAGGGACAGGCGCCTGCCAGATTTCCAGGAACATAAGACCCATCCAGGGCCATTCGGCGCGCGCTCGCGCGAGCGCCTGCGATGTATATTCAGAGCGCCTTTGGGGGTCTGTCTGTCCCCAGATGCTGGGGGGGCCCTGCCAGTCGGATGGCAGCGCGTTCCAGCCCCAGTTGCCCGCGAAGAGCGCCTTATGGCCGTCCGCGTTTCTTACCATCACTTCGCGAAGTAGTATGGCGCGACTAAAATTGAGTTGGTCGATATCGACTGTACGGTCAAGCGGGCCGCTGTGGAAACCGTAGGGTTTGGCGGCGGCGGCGTCGAAAACATCCCCGGTGCCGGCGTCATAAAGTTGTTGAAGGTAGAGCGGATCTGCCAGGTTTTCAGGCCCAGTTTCAGTGGTTGGGGCCAGCGGCGCGGCGACGATGACGGCGTCAGCGTCAGCTTCGCGGATAGCGCGGGCGCTTGCCGCTAGCAGCGCGGCGTATTCGGCTGCGTTGACAGGCTGAAAGCCCCAGTGGCTGCTGAGGTTGGGCTCGTCCCAGATAAAATAGTAGCGGATCTGTTCTCCGTAACGGCGCGCAAAGTTGCCCGCCCACGCGGCGAAGACGGACGGATCGGCTGGCGGCGCAAAGTCGCGGCCGGGATCGCCGTCTAGCAGAGCAGCGAGTTGAATGTCGACTTTGTCTACCGCCGCCAGGATGCGATCGCTTTCTGGCCAGTTGTACTGCGGCCGGTAGTAAAAGGAGTGCTTGACAAGGCCAACACCGCTGGCGGCTATTTGCTGCAGCTCGCTCGTTAGCTGTGCATCGTCGTACTGCTCCAGGGCAACATTGAGGCCGGGCTGGACGCCGCCGTGAGCGATGGGCTGCGGCAGGCCTGGGATGAATCCACGGCGCAAGTAGTTCTGGCGTGTTTGCAGTGCCCCGGCGGCGAGCAAACAGAGCAGGGCGAGGATTAACAGTAGCAGTGGGCGCGAGGGCTTGACGATGGCGGGTATCACGAGGGTGGCCGCTGCGTCAGGGCCTCAGCGGGAGCGGTAGGCCGGGTGTGGCGTCATCCTCTGCACCGCGGAACGGAATCTGCTCAGTTGGCGCCAGATCGTCCGTAATGGCGGCGCCGTGAGGGGCCCAGGTAGGGAGGCTGGCTGTGGAATCGTCCTGGGTTATGCGGAATGCCTGTTGTGTGGCGAGGTTTAGAAAATAGAGAGCATTGTCGAAGACAAAAGCCAGATCGTTGCCTGTGGGTCCCCAGGCCATAAATTGCTGTTCACGTGGGAAGCGACTGTTCTCGCCGACCGGAGGGTAAACCTGATTCGTATTGCTGCCGTCCTGATCCATCATCCACAAGGTGTAAGGACTGCGGAGACCGTCGAGCGGACTGCTGGCCTGGAGGTATGCTATCTGGCTTGTCGCCTCTGCGGCGGTTGCTTGCGAGACGAGGCGCGCGGACCAGTGCGGGTGGCTCCACATTCCGGCTTGCTCTACGAAGGGGAGCACGACGCCGTTCTCGATGGCTGCCACGCGAATATCAAAGGACATAGCGTCGGGATCATTACCACTATGGTTACTGAAGGCCAGGTATTGCCCATCTGGCGACCAGCTAATGGTCGGGACCCAGACCCAATCGGCGCGCGTGTTGTACTCGGTAAATTGATCAAGTTGCAGTCGCCTCTCGTCGAGGTTGGCAGGTTGCAGATCGATAATGCCTACCTCGTCGGCGTAAGCGTAGGCGATGTGACGTCCGGTAGGCGACCACGCGAAGTTACCGCCCCACCAGCCGTACGTTGCAGGGTACGCTTCGACGATGCGCTGTGGATTGAACGGAAAGTCCTCGTTGGCGAAAACGGTCGAAAGCCACAAGTCGTTGTTCGCTTCCCAGCCCGGCGGCTGACTGACGGGCCGGCCGGTGGTGTAGGCAATTTGCATAGAAGAAACCCGAGACGGATTCCAATCAGCCCAAAGGACATTCTCGACGCCGAGTTCACGTGGCTCCGCGCCGGGCTCGGTGCTTAATAACCAGAGGCTGTTGTTGAAGCCAGCCGTGGGTGTGATTACGCGTGTATATAGTAAAAAGTCTCCTGACGGAGATAGCCTGAATACCCTTCCGTCGAGCCCGTCTCCAGTGTCTAGCTGTTCAGGCAGCAACGTAGAGCCGCGTAATATGACGCCATTGCCGCTACTGAT
>JAICPS010000589.1 GCA_025929715.1 Anaerolineae bacterium
ATGTCCTACGGCTCGGGCGCGCTGCCGCCGAAGAGTTTCTTCGAGCGTTTCACCGTGGAGCTATCGGCGTGGGCCAAGGAAGGGGATTTTGAGGAGCCGGATATCCAGGGGCATATTGACGAGATGTTAGACTTTTAGGTCGCGGGCATCCTGCCCGCGGTCCGAATATTAGGCCTTGCGATAAGGGTCAAACAACTTCTCCCATTCTTCCAGCGCGAAGCGGTCAGTCATGCCGGCGATGTAGTCGCAGATGACGCGCTCAGTGGGCAGCACGTCTATGCGTTTCTGGGTTTTTTCGGGGAGCATCATCGGTTCGGCAAGGTAGGCCTGGAATAGCTGTGAGACGAATCGCTCTGCTTTGACCTGCATGCGCACCAGCCGGTGCTGGCGATACATGTTCTGGTAGAGGAAATCTTTCAGCTCCCGCACTTTGCGATACATTTCTGGTGAATAGCCGACGATGTTGCGGTCGAATAGCTGCACTTTCTCGGGAGAATCGACGTTGTTCTCTTCCAGGGTTTGGGAGGTAGTCAGGACGACGTCGGTGACAAACTCGCCGATTAGCTCACGCACTGCCTCGCGGCGCACTAGCTCGTCGAATGAGCGCCCGTTCCAGCCGATGCCCTCCTTAAACTCGCGCCATATCTCCAGCGCTTCCAGATCCTGGGCGGTGAACAGGTTGGCCCGCAAGCCGTCCTCCAGGTCATGGGCGTTGTAGGCCATTTCGTCGGCGAGGTTGGCGATTTGGGCTTCTAGCGAGGCGCGCTTTTCGGGCTCGAATTCAGAGGCGTCGCTCTTGTCATACTCGGTTTCGTGCTTGATCATCCCTTCGCGCGTTTCATAGGTGAGATTGAGGCCGCGATAATCGCGGTAGCGATGCTCGAGCTGGGTGACGATGCGATAGCTTTGCGTGTTATGGTTGAAACCGCCGTGCCCTTGCATCATGTCGTTGAGCGCGTGTTCTCCCGCATGGCCGAAGGGCGGGTGGCCGAGGTCGTGTGCCAGGCAGATGGCCTCGGTGAGATCCTCGTTGGCGCCAAGCCCGCGCGCCAGGGAGCGGCCTAGTTGGGCTACTTCCAGCGTGTGCGTCAGGCGCGTGCGGTAATGGTCGCCCTCATAAAACACGAAGACCTGGGTCTTGTATTCCAGGCGGCGAAAGGCGGTGGTGTGAATGATGCGGTCGCGGTCGCGCTGGAACGCCGTTCTTGTTTTGGATTCCGATTCGAGGTGCTCGCGACCACGGCTCTCGATGCTTTTAAGCGCATAGGGCGCCAGCCGGTTCTTCTCTACTTGTTCCAGCTTATCACGAAGAAAAATCATTTGTCGCTCCTGAAAAAGAAAAATGGGACGCAGATGCCCGTACAACGGTAACACAGATTTACAGGATTTTTTCAACTATTATGTATAATGAAAGGAGTCTTGAGCATTTTAGCGGTCGCAGCGTAATGCTCATTATTAGGTCCTCACATTAGCATCGTGTAAAACGAGAGACGCCGCCATGCAAAATCGACTGGTTTTCTTCGTAGTTGTCATTGCTATTATCCTCGCGATTGCGGGCTTTCTACTCGTCTCATTTCTAACGCGCGGCGACGGTACGGCCGAACCAGGAGTGGATCAGCCGGGCGTGGGCGAGACGCCGGGCGGTGGTCAGCAACAAGGCGTCCCCGTGCAGGTTGACGGGACGACGGTCTTTTTGAGGACGCTGCCGGAAAGGGCCGTAACGATAAGCCAGGCGCCTCCTGTCGTAGAACCCACCCTACCCGGCCCGCTGCCCACCGCACAACCGACAGAAACTGTCGCGCTGCCTACCGTGCCGGTGGTGCAGCCTACCGCAGCGCCGCCGGTGACCGGCGGTGGCGGCGACCGCGTCATTTTCATCGACTACGTAGTGCAACAGGGAGACACGCTGTACAGCATTTCGGACAATCAGGCGACGTCGATCGAGCTGATGTCCGTGCACGGCATCTCGGCGGAAGATCTCGTGCCGGGCACAACGCTACGCCTGCCTGTGGGCAATCCGGCGGTCTGCTCTGTCGCGTCTGTCTACGTGGTAAGGCCGGGAGACACCGTGTTCAGCATTGCCAGGC
The DNA here is from genome assembly GCA_025929715.1 of Anaerolineae bacterium. Lineage (GTDB taxonomy): Bacteria > Chloroflexota > Anaerolineae > Promineifilales > Promineifilaceae > JAAYYY01. The sequence goes on from JAICPS010000589.1 coordinate 2,088, forward strand.
GCTACAACACCACCACGCAGGCAATCCAGAGCGCCAATGGGTTGGGCGCCGATTTCCGGATTAACGTGGCCCAGGTCATCTGCATTCCGTAACGTCGTGACGCTGACACGACCCACGATCCATTATCTTGTAGCCATCCTGGTGGCTGCTACGCTTTTGCGCTTCGTTGGCCTGGGTGCGCAAAGTGTGTGGTTGGACGAAGCTGCCAGCGTGCGCAACGCGACGCCTGTGCTGGAGCCGGTGGATGCCAACCACCCCCCGCTCTACTACATGATGCTTCACTACACGATGTCGGCGCTGGGTCGCTCAGAGGCCGCCATCCGTTTGCCTTCAGCCGTCCTCTCGGTTCTCAACATTGGTTCGCTCTATTTGTTGGCTCGCCGGCTGGCCAATCGCGAGGTCGCTGTGCTGGCCGCGGCGTTGCTGGCGCTGTCGCCGCTGGACATCTGGTACGCGCGCGAGGCGCGCATGTACACGGCGATTGCCTTTGTGACCCTGCTCATGGCTTTGGGATTGGCGTGGCGTCATTGGGCCGGCTTTGTTCTTTTCTTTATCGGGCTCAGCGCGGGACTGTACCTCAGCTATCTCATACCTCCGATCTGGATGGCGCTCAGCGCTGTGTGGTTGGTGTATTGGTTTCGTAAGGATCGTCGTCGCCTGCATATTCTCCTGTGGTTGGCGGCGTCGGCCGGCGCCTGGTGGCTTTACCGGCCCTGGCTGCCGGTGATCGCGCGTTGGGCACAGAACACGCTGCTCAGACACTGGATGTTCGAACACATTCGTGATTTTTTGGGCGCATCGCAACTGTCGCCACTTCATTTTGGCGCGCTGGTGCTGGTGG
>JAICPS010000638.1 GCA_025929715.1 Anaerolineae bacterium
CCAGGGCATCGGCGGCATGACGCTCATTCAGCAGCGAGCGGATCGCCTGTCGTTGTTGGGCTAAGTTGGCGTCAACCATCTCATTCATTTCCTGCTGCCGCGACCCGTAAGGCGGCGATTGCCAGCGCCTTCAGGGCAATCTCGATCTCGGCTTCTACTGCGCGCTGAACAATGGAGCGGTGCGGGTCGTAAGCCTCCATCGACTCACGCTCCTCTAATACGTTGCCGTCCACGGCAAGAATCGCCGCCGTTTGCACCTTGCGTAGGCTGCCCACGATAAAGAGCGCCGCGCATTCCATCTCCACGGCCAATACATTAGCGGATGCCAGCGTGGGATAGTGCGGCGTATCGAATGTCTCTACCCCGCCGTAAAAATGATCAGTGGTTAGCACGATTCCCGCCGTATATTTAGCGTTCGTAGAATTGGTCGCAGACGTCAGCGCCTGTACGAGCTGCCAATCGGCCACAGCCGGGTAACCGGGCGGCGCGACTTGACGACCATAGCCGGTGGTGTCCACTGCCGCAGTAGCGACGACCAGGTGGCCATCCAGCACGTGTGGCTGCAGACCGCCGCAGGTACCAATGCGGATGAGGCATCGCGCGCCGGCCGCGATCAGCTCTTCAAAAGCAATCGCTGCGCCGGCCGCGCCAACGCCATGTGAGCATACGGCAACCGGTAAGTCGTCGTAAACGCCCCGGTAGATGCGGTATTCGCGATGCTCGCTCAGTAATTCTGCGTCTTGCAGGCGGGTAGCTGTTTTTGTGGCGCGAGCAGGATCACCACAAACGAGGACAGATGCCGGAATAGTACCGATCTCAAGGCCGGTGATCGGCAGCATCCTTTTTTCAGTTACAGTCATTTTCTTAGAGAAAACCTTCACGAAGCTGCGGCTTGTTGTCGAGGATCCTTTCGATGCGTTGCTGCACAGCGCCGGTCAGCTTATCGAGCGTTTGAAGCGCCTGCATATTATCGTGGATCTGGTTGGTCTTCGACGCGCCGGTAATTACTGTACTGACGGCAGGGTTTAGAAGACACCAGGCGATCATTAGCCGCGGCAACGTTGTCTCCAAGTTTGGACGATGCGTCCAAGCTTGGACACATCGTCCATTGGTGTAATATTGACGGATGGAGATAGATTGTAAACCAGCGCATCCTTCTAACGCAATTCTTTCACCGCTGCGGCATCCTGAAGTTTCGCCGCAATCCAATCTGGAGGTTTTGTGAAACACTTAGGCGTATACGCTCGCCTGCTTGGTTATCTTAGGCCACACTGGAAAGAGGTCGTCCTGGCCTACGTTTCGATGCTAGTCGTCACGTTACTCAATCTGTTAGTACCGCAGATTATTAAAGACGCCATCGATCGTGGACTGGCGCAGGGTGACCCGTCGGCCCTCTTTGTTGCCGGAGGCGTCATCCTGGCCATAGCCGTCGCGCGCGGCCTTGCCGGATTTGCGGAGCGGTTTTATGGTCTGTGGCTCACCTATCGCTTCGCTTATGATATCCGCAACGACTTTTACCAACGCATGCAGACTTTGCCTTTCTCCTTCCACGATCGCACGGACACAGGGGATATCATGAGCCGCGTGACCAGCGACATTACGGAGACGGAACGCTTTGTCGGAATTGGGCTGATGGATTTGCTGGCTGCGATACTCCTCCTGGCCGGTGTGATAGTGGCGATGTTTCTGGAAGACGCGCGTCTAGCCTTACTGGCGCTGCTCCCGGTGCCGGTGCTCATCGCCACCACAATCCGTTTCGGAAATACGGTGCGACCTCGTTTCAAGGAGATCCAGGAGCAAATGGGTACCCTGGCGACAACCATGCAGCAAAGTCTTACCGGCATTCATGTCGTCAAGGCCTTTGCCCGCGAGCCATACGAGCTGGAAAAATTTGATCGCGAAAATGAAGAATGGTTCGACAGGCGCTACATGCTCATTCAGACGTGGGCTAACAACTGGCCGTTCTTCAGCTTCCTCCTGACAATAAGCATTTTTCTGCTGCTCTGGTTCGGCGGACCCCGCGCTTTGGCGAACGAATTAACGGTCGGGACGCTGTTCGCCATGATCTCCTATATTCTTTTGCTGAACGGACCGGTGCAAAGACTGGGTTTTCTCGTCAATCTGGCGGCGACAGCCGGCGCCAGCGCCGCACGGGCCTTTGAAATAATCGATACGCGAGACGAAATTGTGGACGCTGCCAATGCCGTCGAACTGCACGATGTTGCGGGCGACGTCGTCTTTGAAGACGTCACGTTCGGCTACGACTCCGGTCAGAACATTTTGCAAGGCGTATCGCTGCATGCCAGACCGGGTGAGACCGTCGCCCTGATCGGACCGACGGGATCGGGCAAATCTACACTGATCAACCTGATTCCGCGCTTCTATGACGTGGATTCCGGGCGGGTGCTGGTTGACGGTCATGACGTTCGGGACGTGAGCCAACAGAGTCTACGCCGTCAAATTGGCGCCGTGATGCAGGATTCCTTTCTGTTTAGCTCGACCATCGGCGAGAACATTGCCTACGGCCGCCCTGACGCCACACAAGAGGACATTGTAGAGGCGGCCCGGGCAGCGCGCGCACACGACTTCATCATGAGTTTTC
>JAICPS010000161.1 GCA_025929715.1 Anaerolineae bacterium
CGGTCGCTGAGCGTCATCACTTCGTCAAGCTCCACAGAAACGAGCAGAACGGCGGCGCCCGCGTCGCGCGCTTCGATCAGCGAGCGGTGCACGAACTCAATACTGCCCACGTCCAGCCCGCGCGTGGGCTGGTTGGCAATGACCAGCTCTGGTTCGCCGGACAGCTCGCGGCCAAGGACCACCTTCTGCATGTTGCCCCCGGACAGCGTAGCAATGCCGCCCCCCGGCTGTGCGGCGGCGATGGAAAACTTGCGCACGATAGCTTCTGCAAAGCGACGCATTGCCCCGCGCAGCAGGAAACCCAGCCGGCTGAAATCCGAATTCTTATAGCGATTGACGATCAGGTTCTCGTCGAGGTTCGTCTCCAGGTTCAGCCCCATGTGAATGCGGTCTTCGGGAATGTGGGCCATACCCAGCGCGCGGCGCTGGCCCACGCTGTAGCGCGTTATGGGCCGCCCGCGGTAGCTGATGACGCCGTCTTCCGCCGGCCGCATACCCGTGATCGCCGCGACCAGCTGTGTCTGCCCGTTGCCGCTGACCCCGGCGACGCCAAGCACTTCCCCGGCGCGCACCTGCAGCGAGAGGTGCTTGACGGCGGGCGCGCCGCTGCCGGCGGCGACAGTGAGGTTATGCACCTCCAGCACGACTTCGCCCGGCGCGGCGGGGGACTTGTCTACCTGCAGCAGCACTTCGCGGCCCACCATCATGCTGGCCATCTCAGGGACGCTTGTTTCGGCCACGACGCGGGTTCCCATCATTTTACCGTTGCGCATGATGCTGACCCGATCGGCCACGTGCTTCACTTCCAGCAGCTTGTGCGTGATGAAGACGACCGTGCGCCCGCGCTCCGCCAGTTGGCGCACCACGCCCAACAGCTCGTCCACCTCCTGCGGCGTGAGCACGGCGGTGGGCTCGTCGAGAATCAGGATCTTGGCCTGGCGCTGTAACACTTTGAGGATCTCGACGCGCTGCTGCATGCCCACGGGCAGGTCGCGCACCTGCATATCGGGGTCCACAGGTAGCCCGAACCGTTGCGCCAGCTGCCGCACCTGTTCCGCCTCGTCCTTCTGCCGTAAGAAGCCAAAGCGGTTGGGTTCCATGCCCAACATGATGTTCTCGGCGATGGTGAAAGAGGGCACCAGCTTGAAGTGCTGGTGCACCATGCCGATGCCCAGGCGGATGGCGTCGTCCGGATGGCCGATGTTTACCGGCTGCCCATCCACGCTGATCTGGCCCTCGTCCGGCTTGTACAGGCCGTAGAGGATGTTCATCAGGGTCGTCTTGCCCGCGCCGTTTTCGCCTACCAGCGCGTGCACTTCGCCCGCCTCGACCGAAAAATCGACCTTGTTGTTGGCCAGCACGTTGGATGAAGCAAAGTATTTGCTGATGCCGGTCATTTGTAAGGCTGTGGCCATGGCAAGGTTTCCTTCAGGTGACTCAGGTGCCAGGCACTTTCAAAGTGCCTGGCACCTCTAGCGCCTCTGTGCGGGATCTATCCCTCCGGCGCAATACCCGTGCAGGCGTCGGTGGGATTCAGCGCGTCGCAGACTTCGTACTCGCCGCTAAGAATCTGCTCGCGGTAATCGTCAACGGTCGCCTGTATTTCGGGCAGCCGCGAGGTCATTTCCTCCGGCCCCTCGTCGGCGAAGGTGGTGGAGCCGTCGTCCCAGGAGAGCCCCGTCGCGCCGTCGGCCATACCCAGCTCTTGGAAGCCACTCTGGAACGTGCCATTGAGCGCCTGTTCCACCAGCAGGAAGGTGGTGGTGTCCACGCGCTTGAGCACAGAGACGATGACGTGGCCCGGCTGGATCCAGTCTTGGTTGGAATCGACGCCGATGGCGAAGTTGTCCGTCTGCGCCGCCGCTTCCAGCACACCCTCTCCCGAACGGCCGGCGATCTGGTAGATGATGTCCGCGCCCCCTTCATACTGCGCGAGCGCCGTTTCCAGGCCCAGCGTGGGGTCGGAGAACTCGAAGCCCAGGTAGCCGACCAGCACTTCACAGTCGGGGCACACTTCGAGTACGCCCTGCTTGTAGCCCCAGAAGAACTGGTTCAACGCCGGGGCGTCGCCGCCGACCACCGCGCCCACCGTCTTGGTCTCGGTCAGGCTGCCCGCTACGATTCCGGCAAGGAAGCTGGATTCGTGCACGTTGATCTGGAATGCAGCCACGTTTTCGGGCAGGGACTCGGCAAAGACGTCAGAAGGGGCGCCGAAAAGCTGGTCGGGGAACTCGGCGGCGAGGTCCAGCAGAAGTTGGGCGTCCACCGCCAACCCCAGCACGATGTCATTGCCCGCCTGGATGGCGCCACGCAAGGCGGCTTCGTGCTCGGAGACGCCGTTGGTTTCGATGACGTTGCCTTGCACGCCGAGCTCTTCGATGGCGCGCTCGGCGCCGCGGTTTGAGGCGTCAATAAAGGAACGGTCGCCCAGCGGGTTGGGCAATACGAGGGCGAAGCTGAAATCGGCGGCGGCCGGCTCTTCTTCACCTGCCGGTTCTTCTTCGCCGGCGGGCTCTTCTTCTGATCCAGGTTCTTCCTCGGCGGTCGGCTCCTCAGGCGCCGGTTCCGGCGTCTGCTGGCAGGCGCTGAGCAGCAGAATCAGGACCATAAATGCTGCGAGAAAGACAAAAATGCGACGTTTCATTGGTGACCTCCTCCTCAAGACTTGTGGTTAATACGATTTTTGGACATTGTGGAAAACGACTACTACTGGATGGTTGGAATAATAATCGTCTGTGCCTGATGTGACAAATATCACGCCGGAAAGTGAAAATGGTTACACAGAGCTACACAGAGTTTTGGCACAGAGCTACACAGAGATAGACCCGCCGTGGAACTCTGTGCAGATCTCAGTGAAGCTCTGTGTTGCTTCTTATCTTATGTTTGCCAACAGTAAAGCGGCCGAGAAGGCTTTGGTAGAGCTGGGGTGCGGCGACGAAGAGGACCATGAGGGCGATCAGGGCGCTGCCTGCCTCGCGCGGCACGGAGGCGCGCAGCTGCAGGCCGTTGACCGCGCCCAGGCGGATGCCGCCAAAGAGGATGGCGCTGAGCGCGATGCCCAGCGGGTGTAGTTGCCCGACGAGGGCGACCACGATGCCGTCGAACTGGTCGATGGCCGAAAAATTTGTCACGAAACGGTAGTGGACGCCTAGCACTTCAACCGCCCCGCCCAGCCCGGCAAGCGCGCCGCTGAGGATCATGGCTCCGACGATGGCGCGGCCGGGCGAAATGCCGCCAAAGCGCGCGAAGAGAGCCGCCTGCCCTGCCATGCGCAGCTGGTAGCCGGGCACGGATCGCCACAGCAACAGGTAGATCAGCACAACCGCCGACAGGGCCAGAATAAAGCCCACATTCAGCTTGGTCGTAGCGACCAGCGGCGGCAGGCGCGCCGCATCGGGCACGCGCCCCCAACCCAGCGGCGCAACCAGCGTCAACGCGATGGGGTTCAGGAGCAAGGTCGTAATCACCTCGTGGATGCCAAGCTGCGTCTTGAGCAGGCCGGGGATCGCGCCCCACAGCCCGGCGGCGATCATGGCGCCGGCAAGCGCCAAGGCGACCAATAAGGGACCACTTAGCGGCGCCGTTCCCGCCAGCCACGTAGCCACCGCCGCGCCGACGACCATCTGCCCGAGCTGCCCGATGCTGAACAGACCGGCGCGGAAGGCGACCAGGGCCGAAAGTCCGCTGAAAATCAGGGGCGTGGCATATTGCAGGGTGGTGAGCAGCGCGCACATCCCACCGGGCCCCGCGCACGAGTAGGCGGCCCGGAACAGGGAGAGATAAGCGTGCAGCGGGCTTGCTCCGGCGGCCACAATCAGCGCGCTGCCCACCAACAGGCTGGAAAGCAGCGCCAAACCCGTCATCACCACCCTCACGGACTATATACCTGAATCCGCTTCTCAGGTACGCGCTGCGCCAAACGCGCCATGCTCCGGCGCACCTCCGACGCGATGCGCTCTTTGTCCAGCGTCAGCAGCCGGCGCTCGTGTAGCAGCAGGCGGCCGTCTACGATGACCGTGTGCACGTCGGCGGCGCGGGCGTTGTAGAGCAAGCTGGCGCTGAGGCTGTGCAGCGGCTGGTGGTGCGCGCCGCTCAGGTCCAGCAGCACGACGTCGGCCAGGAAGCCGGGCGCCAGTTTGCCCAGCGACTGCTCGAGCCCTAAGACCGCGGCGCTGTCGCGGAAGGCGATTTGCAGCGCCTGGGTTATGGGCATGACCTCCGGGTCGCGCGCCTCGTGCTTTTGCAGCATGGCCATCAGCCGCAGGCTCTCCAGGATGTCCAGCGTGTTGTTGCTGACTGCGCCGTCGGTGGCTAACCCTACGGGGATGCCCGCCTGCCGCAGGGCGTTGATCGGCGTCAGGCCCATGCCCAGCTTCATATAAGTCTTCGGCGCGTGCGCCACGCCAACCCGCGCGGCCTGTTGTAGCAGGGGAATATCCTGAGGTAGGATGCCGCAGCCGTGGGCGATGATCGTGGGCACGTCCAGCACGCCGGTGTCGGCGAGCACCTGGATAGGCGTCTTGCCGCGCGCCGCCAGGCTGGCTTCGGTCTGGGCCATCACTTCGGCGGCGTGAATGTGGATGCCGGCGCCCAGCGCGCGGGCGTGGTCTGCCGCCGCGCGTAGAAACTCGTCGTCGCAGGTATAGGGCGCGTGCGGGGCTATCCAGGTGGTGATGCGCCCGTTCGCGGCGCCCTGCCAGCGTTCCACGAAGGCCGCGGTGCGCGCCAGCGTCTCTCGCCCCTGGTCGCCAAACACGTTCCAGCCAAGGGCAGCGCGCGAGCCGGCTTCGCGCACGGCCTGCGCGGCGCGGTCCATGTAGAAATAATGGTCGGCGACGGTCGTCACGCCGCTTTCGATCATCTCGGCCAGCGCCAGCAACATGCCCCAGTAGACGTCGTCTTCGGTCAGGTTGCTCTCAAGGGGCCACATATACTCATTGAACCAGCGCTCAATAGAGACGTCTTCGGCGAGGCCGCGAAAGATGACCATCGGCGCGTGGGCGTGGGTGTTGATCAGGCCGGGGATGGCCAGCAGGCCGCTGGCGTTGATTACCTCCGTTGCAAGCGCCGTGGCCTGCGCTTGATTGTCATGCGGCGCGACGCGCTCGATGCGCTGGCCGACGATATGGATGTCGTGGTTCTCGAGTAGTTGTATCCCGTCTGTCTCGTCCACGACGAGGACGTGGCAGTCTTGCACGAGTAAGTCTGTCACCGTGGCCTCCTGGTGTGGGCCGCTTTGCATACCGTGGAGTTTAGGGGATTTTGCTACTAATGGCACAAATTGGGCGAATTTTTTTGCGGTGAGTATCGTCACCCGGAACGGAGTCTGCGGAGTGAAGGGTCTTCGCACCAGATTCTTCGGCGAACGACCGCCTCAGAATGACAGGACACCAGAATACAAAACAACCCTGTTGTCTACTTGCAATTCTCTCTAGCTATTATAGCATCATAGCACATCACTTTCCCGGATAGTCTTCAAAGGAGGCAAACGCCATGCAAGCAATTCGAATCCACGAGTACGGGGGCGCCGATGCCATGCGGTTGGAAGAGATCCCGACGCCGGAGCCGGGCGCGGGGCAGGTGCGGGTGCGGGTGGAAGCGGTGGGAGTGAACTTTATCGACGTGTACCACCGCAGCGGCGCCTATAAGAGCGAGCTGCCGATTACGCCGGGGCGCGAGGCGGCGGGTGTCGTGGATGCGCTTGGCGATGGCGTCAGCGAGGTGCGGGAGGGCGAGCGGGTGGCCTTTGCCATGACGCCGGGAACCTATGCCGAATATGTGCTGGTAAACGCCGCCATGCTCGCTCCGGTGCCCGACGGCGTGAGCAGCGAGCAGGCGGCGGCAGTCACGCTGCAGGGCATGACGGCCCATTACCTGGTGACCGACACCTTTCCCCTGCAAGAAGGCCAGACCTGCCTGGTGCACGCCGCGGCCGGGGGCGTGGGCCATTTGCTGGTGCAGATGGCCAAAATGCGCGGCGCGCGGGTCATCGGCACGGCTTCCGCGCCGGAAAAGATCGCCTTCGCCACGGAAATGGGCGCGGACGAGATGATCCAATATACGGAGGTGGATTTCCTGGAAGAGACGATGCGCCTGACGGACGGGCGCGGCGTGGACGTGGTCTACGAATCGGTGGGCAAGGACACTTTCATGCGCAGCATGCAAGCCCTGCGCCCGCGCGGCTACCTGGCGCTCTACGGCCAGTCCAGCGGCGCGGTGGGGCCGTTGGACCCGCAGCTACTGAACAGGCACGGCTCGTTGTTTCTGACGCGGCCGTCGCTAGGCCACTACATCGCCGACCGCCAGGAGCTGCTGGGCCGCGCCGGCGAGCTGTTTGAGTGGATGGCCGGCGGCCGGCTGCACGTGCAGATCGACAAGACATATCCGTTGGCAGACGCGGCGGAAGCGCACCGTTATTTGGAGGGGCGGAAGACAAAGGGCAAGATTTTGTTGATTCCGTGAGGGGTGTAGTGTGTGGGGTGTAGAGGTATGGAGGTGTAGAGGTGTGGCGTGAGCCTCTGGCTCGCGCGGCGTAAACGTGCCAACATGATCAAGGTGATCAAGATGCTCATGATCAGCATTATTGCGGCGTTTACGGTGATTTAACGGTAATGGTGGAAGCTAATAGTATGGACCGACAGCGCAGACTATTTCTCAAACGATTTGGCCAGTTTCTGCTTTACCGTGGGCTGCCGCTGCCCTCTTTGCTGGCGCTGAGCGCGTGCGACGTTGGCGACGAGCGTGAGGTGGTGCGACTGGAGCCAACCCTGGACTATTACACGCCGCTCTATGCCAGCCCCACGCCCCTGCCCACCACCGCCCGCTTTGCAGCCATCGCCGATTTCGGCACGGGCGAGGAACCCGAGCGCGACGTTGCCGAGCTGGTCAAAAGCTGGGAAGTTGATTTCGTCGTCACGGCCGGGGATAACAACTATTTCAACGGCAAGGCGTCGACGATTGACGAGAATATCGGGCAGTTTTACCACGAGTATATTTACCCGTATAAAGGCGAGTACGGGCGGGGCGCCGACGTCAACCGCTTTTTCCCGGCGCTGGGCGGGCACGACTGGCGCCAGCCCGGCGCGCAGCCGCACCTGGACTATTTCACCCTACCCGGCAACGGGCGCTACTACGACGTACGCTGGGGGCCGGCGCACATCTTCATCCTGGACAGCATCGAAAAGGAACCGGACGGCGTCACGAGCACCTCCAGGCAGGCGCAGTGGCTGCGGGCGACCATGGGCCAGTCGGACGCGCCGTGGAAAGTGGTGGTGGTGCACGATCCGCCCTACTCCTCGGGCGAAACACATAGCTCGCAGAAGCACATCCAGTGGCCGTTCAAGGAATGGGGCGCCAGCGCCGTCATCGCCGGCAACGACCACGTCTACGAGCGCGTGATCGTCGAGGAGCTGCCGTACTTCGTCAACGGCCTCGGCGGCGGGCGCATCTACGACTTCGACAACGACGAAATCGTGGAAGGCAGCGAGGTACGCTTTAACGGCGACTACGGCGCGATGCTGGTGGAGGCGGACGCGGACAGGCTCAGCTTTCAGTTCGTGACGCGGGCCGGGGAGGTCGTGGACGACTATGGACTTGAACTGTGATTTATTTGATTTATTGATGGGCTATGATTCGCGGCTTCAGAACCAGCGCCGGCCCCAGATAATGATCGCGACCCCTACCAGGGCAATTGCCGCGCCGAGCAGATCATAGCGGTCGGGCCGCCAGCCGTCTACTACCCTACCCCACATAATGGACAGGACAATAAAAATGCCGCCATACGCGGCGTAGACGCGGCCGAACGCGGGCTCGGCCTGCAGGGTAGGGATCACACCATAGCTCACGAGCACGATGCCACCCAGGACGCCCCATCCCACCGGACGCCCCTCTCGTAACCATTGCCATACCAACCAGCCGCCGCCGATTTCGGCGAGTCCGGCGAGCAGATACAGGATAATCGTGCGCGCGTAACCAGCCATAGGGCGGAGCCTCCAATCACTCCAGGGATACGCCGGCCTTGTTGATCGTACTCGCCAGAATGGGCGCGGCGCGGGTTATTGCCTCGTCCAGATCGTCGCCCTGGCCGGTCTGTACCAGCTGGCGGGACACTGCTCTTCGCAGATCCTGCCATGTGGCTTCCACGTACGCCTTGACTCCCTCGCCGCCCGTCATGCGCAAGGAAAGCAGGCCGGCGTTGGGCGGCACTCGCAGCGTGAAGTGAAAAAATGGGCAGCACTGCCGCTCATGCTCGACAAAGTCGGCCAGCGCCAAGAACATGCCCGGCTCATTAGGGAACTGGAATTCAAAGCCGTCGGACAGCTCGTGCACCGTCTGCACCTTCTCGAACAGGCCGGGCACTTTTGCCGCCATCTCTTTGCGTGTGGCGGGCGAGAAAACGGTGAGATCGCAGATGATGGGTTGATCTTCGTTTTTCATGGTAATTTCTCCATGGAGTTATGTTGTGTTAACTAAAGTCTTGGACGTTGCTGTGGCCGGTCTCCTGACCTGGCCACCGGCGGGCATGTTCGGAGACCGGCCCGAGCGGTGAAACAGATATGCCGGAGGGCCGCACCGTTTGCGTGGTTTTCTCGGCGGATGATTTTCGCCACAGCAAGCGAAAGCCCAGCAGCAGGCTGGCGATGGAAATGAGCGTTAGTCCGCCATAGACCAGGCCCAGGTTGGCAGAGAGCCAGACGGCGAGCGGGGTGCCCGCGAGGAACGCCAGTGCAAGCGGCACTAGCAAGGGTGTACAGCAGGGGCTGGTGATGCAACCTATGCCAAGCATCAAGCCGGCTTTTAGCCTGGACGCGAAGTGGGTGCGTTCTTTGTTAAGCGGCGATTCGGTCGGCTGCGGCATTTGCATCTCCTCATTATTTTTCAACATACGTATTTACGGTTAATATGGAGTATACAACTTAAAGTTAACTTGAAGTCAAGA
>JAICPS010000562.1 GCA_025929715.1 Anaerolineae bacterium
AAAATTCTTGGTTCTGGAGTACCTATGATCGAAGTCAACCAGCTCAGCAAGGCATTTGGCAAGGTGCAAGCGGTGGAGGATGTGTCGTTCAGCGCTCCCAATGGCATGATCACCGGGCTGCTGGGGCCCAATGGCGCGGGGAAATCGACCACCATGCGCATGATTGCCGGCGTGCTGGAGCCGGACAGCGGCACGGCGCTTGTTGACGGCATCGCCGTGCAGCAAGACCGCGTCGCGGCTCAGAAGCGGCTGGGCGTTCTGCCCGACAAACGCGGCATCTACCAGCGGCTCACCAGCCGCGAAAACATCGCCTACTACGGGCGGTTGCACGGGCTGGACGGCGCGGCGCTGAAAGGGCGCGTCGACTCTCTAATTGACCTGCTTGATATGGACGAAATTGCAGACCGGCGCACGGAGGGCTTCTCTACTGGCCAGAAAGTGAAAGTGGCCATCGCCCGCGCCCTGGTACACAACCCGCCTAACATGATGCTGGACGAGCCGACCGTGGGCCTCGACGTGATGAGCACGCGCGCCATGCGCGGGGTAATACGCCGGCTGCGCGACGAAGGGCACACCGTTCTCTTTTCCAGCCACATCATGCAGGAGGTGGCGTCGCTTTGTGACAACATCGTGATCATCGCCCGCGGCCGGGTGGCAGCCCAGGGTTCACCCGACGACCTGCGCCGCCAGACGGGCAAGCCCGACCTGGAAGACGCTTTTGTCGACATTATTGGCTCTGGCGAGGGATTAGAATAATGTGGCGAAACATCTGGACCATCCTTCGTAAAGAATTGATCGACAATCTGCGCGACCGGCGCTCCGTGTTCAACGCCCTGCTCAGCGTGCTGCTGAACCCGCTTCTCTACATCTTCTTGTTCGGCTTTCTGTTCCGCGCTTTCTCTGAGCAGGCCACGCAGACCTTGCAACTGCCGGTCATCGGCGCCGAAAACGCGCCGAATTTGGTGTCCTTTCTGGACCAGCAAAACGTAGAGGTGCAGTCGCCGCCTGAGGACCCCGAGGCCGCGCTGCTGGCGGGGGACGTAGACGTGGTGCTGGTCATTCCCGATACGTTCGCCGACGCTTTCGAGCAGGGCGAGCCGGCGACCATCGAAGTGATGCGCGACGAGTCCAACGACAGCGCGGACATTTTCGTGGAGCGCACCGAGGCGCTGCTGCAGCAGTACGGGCAGCGCACGGCAAGCCTGCGCCTGCTCGCGCGCGGGATCAGCCCGGCCGTCGTGCAGCCCATCGTCGTCTCGGAAGTGGACGTGTCACCGCAGGCGCGCGGCGAGGCGGGCACCGTGCTCAACCTGCTGCCCGTGATCATGTTCACTGCGGCGTTCCTTGGCGGCTTCTACATGGTCGTGGACATGACCGCGGGCGAGAAGGAGCGCGAGTCTCTGGAGCCGCTGCTGCTCAACCCCGTGCCGCGCTGGACGTTTGTGATCGGTAAATATCTGACTGCGCTGGCCTTCACGATCCTGGGCACGGCGCTGGCGACTGGCCTATTCCTGGCGCTGCTGGGCATCCCCGCCGTGCAGGAGTTCACCAACATCCGCGTGTCGGTCGAGCCGCGCGCCATCGCCACCGCCGTCCTCGTCGTCGCGCCCGTTATCTTCATGGCCGTCGCCCTGCAGATGCTGATCGCCTCTTACACGCGCAACGTGAAAGAAGCGCAGACCTACACCCAGCTCCTCTCGCTCGCCGGCTTCATGCCCGCCCTTTTCCTCTCCATCCTGCCCATCCGCGACCAGCCCTGGATGTACTTTATCCCCACCATCGGCCAGGTCTTCCTCGTAAACAAAGTCGTCCGCGGCGAAGCCCTGCCCCCCGCCGACGTGGCCATCTCCCTCGGCGTCACCCTGCTCGTCGGCGTCCTGGCGCTGCTCGGCGCGATTCGGTTGTATGAGCGGGAGGAGATTGTGATGGGGTGAGAGAAGTGTGTAACGAAACGAGGAGATAATCATAAAACGCGACTATCAGCTTGGCACCGTTGGAGGACTGCGCATAAGCGCAAGGCCATCGGCTATCATCAGTCACCTCGTGCTCTGGGTCGCCCTCGTCGTCTCCGGCGTCATCCTGTTCAGCTTTTGGACCATTTTCGCCACGAGCCTCTACCCGGCTGACGAACCGGCGCTCCCCGCGACCGTACATAAGCGTTCAGTTGTCATTGAAGCGCGGAAAGTCACTTCTGCTACATAGCCTCAGCCCGCTCTTCATCCTCCATCCACGTCGGCTTCAAATGATCGTAATACAGGACGTTGGGGTCAATATCGGCCCCGTTGGGCCAGACAATCGTGCCCGCATCCTCATCTACGTGAACCGACCGAAACAGGGCTCTATTCTCCCGAAGCGGCTCAAAAATCGGACCGCGGAGGTACTTCTCTAGATCCACAACTTTCTCTAAACCATCATCAAAGGTTAGCCGGACCTCAAAATCGTCTAGGACCTCGACCGCTTGAACGTTCCGTAGTTCCATCACGCTTTTCCTTCTACAAATCTAAAGGCTCAATTCGCACAAGCTGCAAACCTTGCCTGGCCCTGTCCCAGTTTTCCTGTAGTTCGTCTCGATGAAGCACGGCCCATTCCACCACCAGCGCGTGGACGCGGCGCGGCAAATATCCAGCAATGATGCCAACCGTACCGATATCGAATTCTGCTTGATATTCTCCATATTTGACATGAAAATGGGCGGGATAGTGATCACTGAAGTACATGTAGATGCCAATTCCAAGGAACCGACTGATCAACGGCATAACTCAATTATAGCAGAACTCCGATCCGCCTATCTAATCTCTGGTTCAAGAGCAGCGTGGTTCATCGCCCATCAACAAATCATCCAAAACACAGTTCAGACAAGGTAGGGAAACTCCCACTATACGCGGCTGCCGTTCTGTGGCAGTGTATGAGTATAGGTGCAGGTGACCGGCACTTTCAAAGCGCCGGTCACCTACCATGAGGAGAGTCGATGAAAACGAAAGCAATGACCCTATTTCTGGTACGAAAACCACTGCTTGCGCTCGCCAAACCCGTCGCAATGGCGGGCGTGGCTGTAGCGGGCGTCGGCGTCGCACGGCGCCTCTTGCGCACCGAGGCCGATCTGCACGGGCA
>JAICPS010000171.1 GCA_025929715.1 Anaerolineae bacterium
GAGCGGCTGCGACGGCTTGACGAAGCGGGAGTGGAATACAGCGTTGAGTAAGGCAGAGGGTACCTCGCGACGCTGGCCGGACACTGTGTGCCTTGCCTGGGAGCAACAATGGAAGCCGTTCTAAATCGGGAACAAGAGGAACTACTGAAGCGCACGCGCGACGTTCTGGCGCGTTTGCGCGATGTGCTGGCCGACGTTGGGGCGACGGATGCCGACAGGGATGCTCTTGCGGAGTCCATTCGGCAGCTAGACGAGTTCTTTTTGCTGGTTATTGCCGGCGAGTTCAATTCGGGAAAATCGGCTCTGATCAATGCTCTGATAGGTGAGCCGCTCTTGCAGGAAGGCGTGACGCCGACCACGAGCCAGATCCACGTGCTGCACTATGGTGACGAGAGCGGGCGAACGCCCCGCGAACAGGGTGTCTGGACGCACACCGCGCCAGTCGAGTTGCTGCAGAACATCAATATCGTGGACACGCCGGGTACGAATGCCATCTTGCGTGAACATGAGGCCTTGACCACCGAATTTATCCCGCGCAGCGATCTTGTCTTGTTTGTCACGTCGGCCGACCGTCCTTTTACGGAAAGTGAACGTGTCTTTTTGACGCAGATCCGCGATTGGGGCAAAAAGATCGTTTTAATAATTAACAAGATCGATATTTTGCCGAGCGAAGAAGATTTGGAGAAAGTGGTGGCGTTCGTGCGCGAGGCAGGGGAGCGCCTGGTGGGCGACATCGCCGCTCTGTTCCCAGTTTCGGCAAAATTGGCCAAGCAGGCCAAGAGTGGGCAGCCACAACTGTGGGAAGCAAGCCGTTTTCAAGCCCTGGAAAACTATATTCGCGACACATTGGACGACGAAGGCCGGTTCAGGCTGAAAATACTCAATCCACTGGGCGTCGGGCAACGGCTATTAGAGGAATATCTCGGCGTGAGCGAGTCGAATCTAGCGCTCTTGAAGGACGACACACAGCTTTTAGACGATATTCAGCGGCAAACGAACTACTATAATGAGGACATGCAGCGCAACTTCCAGGCGCGGCTGGGCGAAATTGACAACATCCTTTATGAAATGGAAAAGCGCGGCAACGCCTTCTTTGACGAAACAATCCGCTTTGGTCGTATTCCCGACCTGATTCGCTCCAGCCACGTGCAGCGCCAGTTTGAAGAGCAAGTGGTCGACGAGACGCCACGCAAACTGGAGCTACGGATCAACGAGCTTGTGGATTGGATGGTGGAGCAGGATCTGAGGCAGTGGACAGCCGTCGCCGATCACTTGGCGCGCCGCAAACAGGTCGCGGCGGAGCGCATCGTGGGGCAGTCCGGGCCGCGCGAAGGCACTTTGGCTTACGACCGCCAGCGACTCATCGACTCCATTGGGACGGCGACCCGGCAGGCAATCGCTAGCTATGATAAGGAGCGAGAAGCCGCGGAAATGGCCGAAGCGGCGCGAACCGCGGTGGTAAACACGGGCCTGGCCGGCGTAGGCGTGGGCTTAGGCGTCGCTATCGCCGCGGCCGTGCACCTGGTATGGGTAGACGTGACAGGAATTCTTGCAGCTGTCGGGGCGGCGACGCTCGGATTGCTGATCCTGCCCGCTCGCCGCCGCCGGGCAAAGCGCGAGCTGGCAGAAAAGTTGGCCGATCTGCGCCAGCGATTGATGGGCAATCTGCGCGACCAATTTGATCGAGAAATGCGCCGCAGCGCCCAACGCGTTGAGGACACCATCGCGCCGTTCGCCCGTTTTGTGCGTGCTGAAAACGAAAAGTTGGAAAGTGATCATGCCGAGTTGACAGAGCTGGAAGCGCATATTGCGGGTTTGAAACGACAGATGGATGAGTAAGGTTACTGTCTATAAGCTCGACGAACAGCGGCGGGCAGTGTGGCAGTATTCGGGGAAGATCCTGGAGCGCCACAAGACCTGGGCCCGGCTGGAAGCATACTTCGATCGTGAGGCGATGGATCTGGGACCTGCTGTGCTGGAACGAGGAGATCGCTTTGTGGAGACGTTTTACAGCGAGCGCTGGTATAACGTTTTCGCCGTATACGGCGGTGAATCCGGGAAGCTGAAGGGCTGGTACTGCAACGTCTGCCGCCCGGCGGAAATCGGCGATGACGCGGTACGCTGCGAGGACCTGGCGCTAGATGTGTGGGTCAGTGTGAACGGAGACGAAACGACGATTCTGGACGAGGACGAATTTGCCGCTTTATCTTTATCCAGGGACGAACGAGAGCACGCTCGAGATGCGCTGGACGAAATTCTGGATCTGGCGTCACAAAAGAGCCTACCAAGTTAGTGAAAAAAAGCGCCTGGGGCGAGACTCACACCAGGCGCCTTTTTAGTAAAGACAGAACTTATTTGGTACGGTTTCCTTGTATCAATGGCCAGATCAGCCCACCGATTGCCCCAAGCACAAGCCCTGACACGATTGGGACGCAAAGGCTAACCAAGAAAGAGCCAATTCCTGCGCCGACGCCGGTAGGAATATCGGCATCTTCCAGCATCGTCATCGCGCCGGAGTTGAATACAAGGGCCATTAAGCCCGTTACCAGACCGTAGGCGAATCCGCCGAAACCACCGGCGAGCGCGCCGCCAAGCGCACTCTGACCCAAATCCTCGCGCCCCGGCGTATAGTAACCGTACCCGACGCCGGCCCCTATGGGGAGCAAAAATGCGCCAATGCACAGCAAGGGGACGAACAGACAGTTCAATAGTGGGATACTACCCAGAATAGCCAGAACGATGCCAACTGCGGCCGCGATCCCGCCAGCCTTTATTACGCTACCTGTGTCAATTCTCACGCTTTGATTCCTCCTGATTCGTCGTTTGATGTCGACCGAAACCACAGATTCCCCTCGTTGGTAGCTAAGCCGTCAATCGCTTGCGCTGCCGCCGACGCCGATAGCGTATCACAAGAAAGATAAGTAGTGCAACAAGTACAAGCGCGGCCAGCAACGGAACAAGAACGGAGAGAACAGAAATCCCGACCGCCACAATATCCTCAAGAAGACTTACGAACCAGTTGCCAGTTCCGGCAGTCGCCGCGGTAACGACTGGTCGCGCCGCGCCCTTGGTCACGTGGACGCCACCGGCGAGAATCAGGCCGGCCACCAGCGCCAGTATCGGACTCATGTCGGTAATGACATTGGCGTTGGCGGCGAAAAGAATGGCCCCGGCTACGGGTCGCACGAAGGTCTGAATGACGTCATTGGCCGTGTCCACGGCGGGAATCTTATCCACCGTCATCTCGATGAATAGAAGGACGACGAGAATGCCTATAACCCAGCCGTTTCCCAACAGATGATAGGGTTCGCCGAGTCGCAATAGAGGATCGCCGGCGGGCAGACGCGAGGCGACTGCCACAACCAATAAGGGGATGTAGGCATTCAGCCCGGCGCTACCTGAAAGACCAAATGCGGCGCCAATACCGCCCATAGCCGACAAAATATCCATCGCTCAATCCGTCCTCACATGCCGGGGAATCCCGTCAAGGTCCCCGTCAGCGAATAGCGTGCATAACTGACAACCGCGATCTCCAGTAACGCCAATATCAGCCCGATAGCCAACGGCGCCGCGGCCTGCAGCCGGGTCGCGGCGCGCGCTTCGCGTCTTCTCACCAGCAGCAACAAAATGGTGTTAAGAGCGGTCATGATGACAACGACACCGGCGGCGCTTACTATTGACAGTACGTATAAGAGCACCGGATGGTTGCTGAGGACGAGCAAGATCAGGATCAGGGCCAGCGCCAACAACCCGGCCAGCTCGCGCCAGCCGGCGATGGGCTCGCGGTACACCTGATCCTTCCATAACGTCTGCGCCAGAGCCGGAAATGCAACGATACCCATGCCCAGCCCGGTACCCATTCCGGTGACGAGCCTTAGCCAATTCTTGGGCTCGTAGAGATGAGGCGCACCCGGAAAGAAGTGGCTGTAGGAGTTCAGGCCGTCTATGCCCATGACGGCTACGAAAAAGCCCAGAATCAGAAGCATGGGAAGCGATGGCAGCTCGGTCCAGCGCGAGCGACCGGCAAGAACCAGAACGGCAAAGACAAGGGAAATCCCCAGATAGATGCCGGTACAGCGAGCACAGAGGGGCATCTGGCGACCGGCAAATACAAAGGAGTGACCGGTCAGTCGATGGCATACCGTGTAACCGGCATAGTCAACGGTTCCCAGAATGTTGCTGTGCAGCAGCCGTTCAGGATCCGTTGCCGTATAAAAGCCCAGCAGTAGGACACAGGCAGCCACGACGATCAATAGCGCCAGGCGGCGACTCAATCCCGGCAGGTGAATTTCGGAAATAAGTGGCTCAGACATTAAGAAATCGTAACGGTGTGGCGGGTTGTGGTGTTCTATTTCGTAATGGCATCTACATCGAATTACTCGAATTTAACGAATTTTGTCCTGTAATCTGTGCCGTTCCTGGAAAAATCTTCAACTTCAGATGTTAAAATGTAAGGTAATTATAACGTTAATAAGTTATCATACCTATTCGTGTGGCGACAGAGGATGTACCGATGTGGCCATCGAATTCTTGACGCTGCCCTGGCCCAGTGCTAGGATCGGCGCGCCAAGTTGGCCGGGTGATCGCGGTCAGGTCAGGTACCTGGTCGAGGAAAGTCCGCACTCCATAGAGCACGGTGCCGGCTAATCGCCGGGCGGGGTAACCCGACGGCAAGTGCAACAGAGAGGTATATTGCCGTGCGCCGGGCCAATTGACCCGGCATACGGTGAGGGTGAAACGGTGGTGTAAGAGACCACCGGCAGTGGCAGTAATGTCGCTGGCCAGGCAAACCCCACCGGGAGCAAGGCCAAGCAGGACGTAGCTTCTTCCACTGGAAGAACACGGAGTTGCTCGCTCCGTTGAAAGTCCAGGTAGGCTGCAAGAGGTCGCCAGTAATGGTGGCCCAAGATAGATGATCACCGCCCGTATAGGGTACAGAATGCGGCTTACAGGCCAACTTGGCGGTCGATGCGTAATAAAGTTACAGACTGTGGTAAAACCGTTGCCAGTTCGGTTTATCCACCTGCTTTCTGTATATTCTGATATCTTGACGTAGTCTTATGGCACATGTGCTATTCCTTTGTCTAGGCAATATTTGCCGCTCCCCGATGGCAGAAGCTGTATTCCAGAGATTGGTGGACGACACAAAGCTAAGTGATGTGATCACCGTTGACTCGGCAGGCACCGGTTCATGGCACGTTGGACAGCCGGCGCATCGCGGTACGCGTGAGATATTACGGCAGAATGGCATCAAGTATCGGGGTCGCGCGCGACAAATCTCGTCAGAAGATGTCGAGAGAAACCCTTATGTTGTGGCCATGAGTGAGAGTAACGCCGACGAATTCAGGCGACGCTTTGGCAGCGATTACCCGCGACTTTACCGTCTGTTACAATTCGCCGCAGGCAGCAGCGTTAGTGACGTTCCCGATCCCTATTACACCGGCAACTTTGACTACGTATACGAGCTGGTTGAAGAGGGGTGCCACGGATTGCTGGAATTCATCCGCAATGAGGAGAATTTCTAAGATGGAACATGAAGTCATCGTAGTCGGTGCGGGACCGGGCGGGGCCACAGCGGCAATGGCGCTGGCACAAAAAGGGTACGACGTTCTACTGTTGGACCGCAAGGACTTTCCGCGCGATAAGATCTGTGGTGATGCTGTGCCTGCTACGGCGCTAGACCTACTTTACTCTCTGGGCATGGCCGAAAAAATCAAAGAGGCCGGCTTTTACTACATCGACAAGATACGCCTGGTTTCGCCGAAAGGCTACTCGATGGATGCCGACCTGGAAGAGGAGGATCACCTCACACACTCGGCCATTGTGCCGCGCGAGGATTTCGACGTATTGCTGCAGCAGCACGCCATCGATTCCGGCGCCAACTTCATACAGGCGCACGTCAAGGAACCGATTGTCGAAGACGGTCGGGTGACTGGCGTGCTCGCACGTGTGAACGGCTCAGTCAAGGAGTTCCGCAGCAAAGTCGTTCTCGCCGCCGATGGCGTCACGTCGGCCATTGCCCGCACCATCCGCCCTGACGACCATGTGGACCACCACCGCGCGGTTGCGCTGCGAGCCTACATTGAGGACATTGAGGAACTCCCGCACCAGGTTGAGTTTTATCTTTACCAAGAAATCTTGCCCGGCTACGCCTGGATTTTCCCACTGGGCGAAGGCAAAGCCAATATTGGACTGGGCATGCGCCTGGACACGTTTCGAGAGAAAAATTACAACCTGAAGAAGATGCTGCAGGATTTCATGGAGATGCCGGACATCAAAAAGCGCTTGAAGAATGGCGGACAGGTCCACGGCGTTGCAACCTGGCAGCTAAATTTCGGTTCGCAGAAAAACATACGGAGAGCCTATGACGGCGCGCTACTGGTGGGCGACGCAGCCGGATTTATCAATCCGCTGACCGGCGGCGGCATCAGCAACGCAGTCATTTCCGCGTGGCTGGCTACGGAAACGGTGCACCAGGCGTTTTTGAAAGAAGATTTTTCGCTAAATACGTTGAAGGTTTACGAGGAGTACTGCGAGCAGCAACTCTGGCGTGGCCTGCGCAGGTCCTATTATTTGCAGCGGGTGATGGAGTATGCGCCGTTTGCGGTAGATTGGCTTGTTAAGAGAGCACAATCGAGCAGCGAGTTCGCGCAGATCTTTATGACGAAGTTGTAAGTATAGGTGACCGGCTCAAATGCTGTGGCCCGTATCTGATCGCGCCACCGACGGACACGGTAGGAGACCGGCCCGAGCAGTAAAGCCTTAACAACTGGGCAGCGGACCTGTGGGAATGAGGTAATTGGCGAGGCGGACTGGGATGTCGTAGACGGGCGTCTCTTTGGGAAGGATAGCGTTGGCGCCGGCATTCATGCTGTTGTTCAGCGTTGCGTCCCTCTCGTCTGCCGTGTACATGACGATACGGGGATAACGGTTATATTCAGACCGGATACGGCGGCAGACTTCGATGCCGTCCATGCCTGGCATCATAACGTCGAGCAGGACCAAATCCGGCACTTCTTCGGTGATCATATCCAGCGCCTCGTTTCCATTAAAGGCGCCGCGGACTTCAAACCCTGCAGCTTCCAGAATGATTTGACAGAGTTCTACGAGAGAGCGTTCGTCATCTACAACTAGTATCTTCTTTGTTCTTGCCATACATAGAGTTTATGTGTAGGCTGATACTACGTAAATAGGCTTATAGACCCATTCAGGAGATTCACCATGGCCCGTCTGCTGATACGTTGGGCTATCAATGCCCTCGCCCTCTGGATTGCCATCCAAATTGTGCCCGGCCTGAACTACGTCTCCGAGACCGGTGTTTCGCTGTTGATCATAGCGCTCATTTTCGGCCTGGTGAACGCGCTGGTGCGCCCGATTCTGATGGTGCTCACCTGCCCCCTCATTCTTCTGACCCTTGGTCTATTTATCCTGGTTATCAACGCCATCATGCTATCGCTCACCATATGGCTCTCCGGTATTTTCGACCTGGGACTGACGTCAGATAGCTTTCTGGCGACGCTACTTGGCGCGCTGGTCATCAGCATTGTCAGCGGGGTAATGAGTATGCTGGTGAAAGATGAAGGGGAGAGCAGCCGGCAGCGCGCCTGATAAACTTGCTGTGGCCGGTCTCCTATTTGGCGGTCATTGAAATTTAGGGACGGGGACGCAGGGTTGCTTCAAGAAACAAATTATCGGCTCCGGCGTCCATGAAGCCCAACGTTTGAGCCAAGTTGATAGAGGCCTCGTTTTGCGCGGCCACCTCGTAGAGTGGCGTCTGCCCATTCTGGAGTAGATCCTGCGCCAACGCCGAAACGACGCTGCGGCCCCACCCTCTCTGGCGGTATTGCGGGTTTGTATAGACTGTCACCTCGGCAAAGCGGGGTGTCTGCCAATTCAGCGTTGCGGACGCGCCGATTTCATTGTCACTCGCAGGGTTCGTAGGTCTAATCAGATAACGGGGTAGCCCGTCCGGGGTTGCCGAGCGCATGACCATGACGTTAACGATGGGTTGAAAGTGGCGCCTGTCGAGTTTGTAAAGATGAAGGTGCTGTTCCGTCTTTATTTCGAACAGCGCTGCCAGCAGGGGCCTGTACTCAACAGGGCTGTGGATAAAGACGTCTGCACCAGGGGAAAGCGCCTGATGAACGAGATCGGCCGCACCCTCCGGGTCGTCCTCTTTCAGGCGCAAAGTCACAAGCGGCCGAAACAGGTCGATGCCTGTGCGGCACACTGCCACATAGCCATATGCGCGGCCACTTGCCCCCACTTGCGTGAACAGCCTGGTTCGCTCATCAGGGTGGTACAGCGCGTAGTACACTGCCAGGGCATCGGCGGCATGACGCTCATTCAGCAGCGAGCGGATCGCCTGTCGTTGTTGGGCTAAGTTGGCGTCAACCATGTCAACCGTTTCCTGCTGCCGCGACCCGTAAGGCGGCAATTGCCAGCGCCTTCAGGGCAATCTCGATTTCGGCTTCTACTGCGCGCTGAACAATGGAGCGGTGTGGGTCGTAGGCCCCCATCGATTCACGCTTCTCTAATACGTTGCCGTCCACGGCAAGAATCGCCGCCGTTTGCACCTTGCGTAGGCTGCCCACGATAAAGAGCGCCGCGCATTCCATCTCCACGGCCAA
>JAICPS010000227.1 GCA_025929715.1 Anaerolineae bacterium
ACCAACCTGGGCCCTGACGTGCAAGACCTCTATATTGAGAAAATTAATCCGGCAGATCCGTTACAGTATGAGTTTGAGGGCGAGTGGCGCGATATGGAGGTGATTGAGGAGGTGATCCGGGTCAACAGCGGCGAGGACGTGGTGCTGGAAGTGCGCCAGACGCTGCATGGACCGATCATCAATGAGGTGATCGACCCACAGAGCGATGCGCTGGCGTTTCGCTGGACGGCGCAGGACGAGAATCCCATTTTCCGCGCAATAATTATGCTGAACGAAGCAGCAAACTATGACGATTTCCGTGAGGCGGCGCGCTATTTTCACGCTCCGGCGCAAAACCTGGTGTACGCCGACATGGCGGGCAATATTGCCTATCAGATGCCGGGGAGCATTCCGATCCGTTCCAATAGCGATGGCCTGACGCCGTCTCCAGGCTGGACGGGGGAGCATGAATGGGAGGAATACATACCGTTTGAGGAGCTGCCGGCTTTGTTGAATCCTGACGAGGGCTTTATCGTGACGGCCAATAACTCGGTGGTGGACGAGGAATATCCCTATTTCATAAGCCACGATTGGGCGGACGGCGATCGCGCCCTACGTATTACGGAGTTGCTGGAGGCGGCGATTACGCGGGGCGAGGTGACCGCCGACGACTTTGCGCGCATTCAGATGGACGGTAAGTCGTTGCTGGCGGAATCGTACGTGCCGCTCTTGCAAGGTATGTCAAGCGGGGACGCGCGCGTTCAGGCGGCGATCGAGCGACTGCGGGGCTGGGACTTGCAGACTGACCGCACCAGTGTGCCGGCGGCGCTTTTTGAGGTGTTTGCGATGCACCTGGCGCGAGCCGTGCTGGCGGATGAGGTGGGCGGCGCGGCGGATGATTTTCTGGCTAATAGCGGCGGCTCGCAACGGGTGTTCATGCATCACCTGGCGCAGCAAGCGGACGCGCGCTGGTGGGATAACGTCGAGACGGAAGAACAAGAGGGACGGGAGGAGATCATCATGCAGGCGCTGGAGGACACGATTGCCTGGTTTGAGGAAAATGTAGGCGATGAAATGGAGGCCTGGACGTGGGGCGAGCTACACACGGCGACGTTCGAGAGCGATCCGCTGGGCCAAAGCGGCATCGCCCCGCTTGAATGGGTGGTGAATCGCGGGCCTTTTGCCGCAGGCGGCACGACGAGCGCGGTGAATGCCACAAGCTGGAGTTGGGATGAGGTTGCGGTGGTGGGCGGGCACCCGTCGATGCGCATGATCGTGGATTTGGGCTCGCTGGACGACAGCCGCACAGTTCACCCTACGGGCCAGAGCGGACATCCATTCCACGCGCATTATGACGATTTCATCGAGACGTGGCTCAACGGCCAGTATCACCCGATGTGGTTCAGCCGCGAGGCAGTGGCGGCGGCGAAAGTGGATGAGTTGGTGTTGGAGCCGTCTAGATAACGTTAAATATGGCCATGAAGCCGACGGCGATGACGACGATGTCTACGAGGAGTAGAAGTAGAAGGATCAGGCGCTGGCCGGCGGAGATGCGGCCGAAGAAGCTGCGGTTCTCCTCCATTTCCAGCTCTTCTTCCAGCTCCATCTCGTCGTAAACGGCGCTGGTGCGGGCTGTCTTTTGCCGCAAGCGGTCAAATTCGTCTTCAAAATCGAAGGGTTCGCTTAAGGTTTCGTCTTCCAGTTCGTAATTTTCTTCCGCCATCCCCAAGCTCCTTACAATAGTTGTTCGTGGTAACTGAACAATAGGCTACCGATGTTTATGGTAAATGTCAAACGTTGGGGTGGTACTTTGGGACTGGAGTGTTGGATGCCGGAGTTTGGAGTTTAGAGATTGGCGGTTAGGAGGACGAGGATGGCTAGGAGGAGGGGGCCGAGGAGGTCCTGGAGGAGCATGCGGCGGCGGAAGTGGGATTGGCGATAGGGTAGGCGCAGAGGGCCGGCGATGAAAAGTAAGGGTGTTGCGGTCGCTGCCGTCCAGATCAGACGCCCGGCGAGCAGGAAAAGGGTGAGCGCGAGGGCACGGACGACCATGCGCGGCAGGTAGTGAGCCTCGATCTCTTTGCGGTAGCATTCGTCGTCATGTGCAAGGATCCGCTCGGTGATGAACCAGACGTGGGTGGCGAGCAAGTAAGCGGCGGCGTAGATCAGCCAGTCCTGGTCACGCTGGATGCCGTGCACCGCCTGGATCCAGACGGCGACGAGGGCGATGGATAGCAGGTGCAGCAACTGATCCAGGACATAAGGGAAGACGACGAGGCGCGGCCAGCGGGCGGAATTGAAGTTCTTGAAGCTATCGATAGCAAAGTGGACGGCCGCGAGCGCGAGGAGCTGCGGCCAGACGAGGAGGCCGTCCCTGCCGGCGAGCAACAGCATCATGGCGAAGTGTATGGCGACGTGCACCGTCAGGCCGGGCCAGTGGCGCTTCGCCAGCACCAGGCGGTTGGTTTGCAGAGGGTAATCGGCGATGAGATGGGCCAGCCCCAGAGTCCAGAACATATCAGGCGAGAAGTCGCTTGTGGACGGTGCGCATACAGGTGTCCATTACCACGTCAAGCCCGGCGTCGCGAGCTTTTTGTGCCGCTCCGTCGTGGCGGATCCCGCTTTCCATCCATACTACGCGAGCTGCAATCTGAATGGCCTGGTCCACAATCCCGGGTACTTCTTTGCTAGGCCGGAAGACAAGGACGGCGTCGGGCACCTTGGGCAGGGAGAGCAAGTCGCGATAGACTCGCAAGCCAGCCAGCCAGCCGCCGCGGGGGTTGACGGGCATTATCTCGTAACCGTGGTCGTGGAGGTAGAGGGGCACCGTGTGCGAGACTTTGCGCGGATCTGCGGACATGCCGACGACGGCTATGGTGTTTATTGATTGCAGAATGCTCCTTAACATCTCGTCGTCGTCGTACGCGGCTGCGACGCCTTTGCGGCCGTCGCGGCGTGAAGGGCCGGAGTCTGCTTCGAAGTTCGTGGGAATCTCGACGTAAAAGCACGTTTTGCCGGGTTCAGAGCGCACCGACAGCTCGCCGCGGTGCTTGTGCACGATAATATTGTAGCTGATGTTCAGGCCCAGACCGGTTCCTTTGCCGGGTTCTTTCGTAGTGTAGAAGGCCTCGAAAATACGCCCTACGATGTCGGCGGGGATACCGGGCCCGTTGTCTTCGATTTCGACGATGACGCTCTCGTCCTCTTTCCTGGTGCGGATGATGATGCGCCCCTCACCGTCGAGGGCGTCGGCCGCGTTGTGCAGAATGTTGGTAAAGACCTGATTCAACTCACTGCCATAGGCCTGGATAGTGGGGAGATCTTGAGCGTATTCTCTTTGTATCTCGATGCCCGCGAGCCGGTCGCGCAGGATGATCAGGGTGTTTTCCAGTCCCTCGTGCACGTCCACATCCTGCACGGGGGCCTGATCCAGATAGGAGTAGCCTTTTAGAGCCTGAACGATCTGGGAAATCCGCGAAGCACCATGGCCGACTTCCAGGAGCAAGGTGTTGACGGAATGAGTGGCAGCGAGGAGGGCGAGGATAGAGCTAAGAGCTGTCAAAGGCAAGTTTGCAAGTTGCAAGTCTGCATGCAGGGTGTCCAGTTTGGGCAGATCGAAGCCCAAATCGACGAGCGTAGAGGTGTACTGCCAGGCGTCGGGGACGTTTTTCTTTTCGAGCCACGCTTCCAACTCATACTCCAGATCACTGCGTTGCAGGGCGCTCAAGTTGCCTGCGCGGCGAGCGGTTTCTGTTTCTTGCAGAAGAGCCGCGACTCGCTCTTGCTGCTCCGGGGTCAGATCCAGGGTCATGAACTGTTCGCGCGCCCGCCCGAGCCTAGTGATAGCTTCCTGAAGCTGGCCGGCGCCGCGCTGCACCGCCGCGGCCGGATTGTTGAGCTCGTGTGCTACTCCGGCAGAGAGCGTACCCAACTGCACCATTTTGTCGTTCTCGCGAAGCATAGCTTCGGTGTTGCGCAGGCGGGCGACGACCGTGCTTAGCATGGCGCGCGCGGCCGAAGGGCTATTGTTGAGCAGCTTGTCTAACTCAACGTGGTGAATGGCCAGCACGGTAGCGTCGGTATGAGCGCGAACGCTAGCCATGCGGGGGGCCTGGTCCAGCAGCGCCATTTCGCCAATGACCTCGCCGGCCGGGCGCACGGCAAGCAGCACCTCGCGCCGGCCGGAAGTCTTGACAATGGCTAACTCGCCTTCCATGATGACGTAGGCGTGCCTCCCGATGCTGCCCTCTGCAAAGAGCTGTTCGCCGGCACGTAAGGGAAACTCCTCGGCGATTTCGCAAAGCTGATCGAAATCTTCGTCGGGCATAGCGGCAAACAGGGGAATTTTCTTGAGGAATTCGTACTTCATGACCCCAACACTCGCTCATATATCTGACCGGGCGATGGTGCGCCGGATCGGGCGTTTATCACCAGGTGCGGGTAGTTTATGCCTTTTTTTCTTAGATGTCTATAATTGACATTGCAGGTTGGTGGGCTATAATACGGTGTGCGATTTGCCCTGGTGGCGGAATTGGTATACGCGGTAGGTTGAGGGCCTATGCCCTAACGGGCTTGGAGGTTCGAGTCCTCTCCAGGGCACTATAAAGAATTAGAAGACCCTTTGGCGTCGATGCGCCGGAGGGTCTTTTTGTTCTTGGGAGGCCGGCAGGATGCCGGCGCTCCGGCCCTATCCTGGATGTGTCAGTTCGTGGCTGTGAAAGCGCTGATCTTCGGCGACGGTAAGGGCGAGCCCTTCCACCAGCGTCACCTGTGGCTCCCAGCCCAGCAGGCGCCTGGCACGGCTGATGTCGGCAACGAGGCGCTGCGCACCGCCAGGCCTTGACGTGTTGCGCACGCGGTTCGTGCTGCGCCCGGTCACTTCTTCCGCGAGGTCAGCGAGGCGAGCAATCGACGTCTCACGGCCGCTGCCCACGTTGATTACTTCGCGATCGACGTGATTGGCCTGCGCAGCGCTGAGGAGGGCGGCAACCACGTCGGATACGTAGATGAAGTCGCGCGTTTGGCTGCCGTCGCCAAATAGGACCAGCGAGCCGCCGCCGAGCGCCTGGTGTAGGAATCGCGGCACAACCGGGGCGTGGGAGACGGGCAGGCTCTGGCGTGGGCCGTAGGCGTTGAAGATGCGAAGTGCGACGGTTTCGATGCCCCATAGATTGCCGATAGTGTGCACGTATTGTTCGGCGGACCATTTGCTGACGGCATACGGAGAATCAGGGTTGGGGTTCATTGCTTCGTTCACCGGCTGCTGCGGCAGATCGCCATAGATGGCTCCTGAAGACGCGAAGACCACGCGGCGCACGCCGGCATCGCGCATGGCTTCCATGACGCTAACCGTGCCGCCGACGTTAGCGTCGTTGTAGTCGCGCGGATAGAGCATGGACTGGGCGACCGATACGCGCGCCGCCAGGTGGTAGACGCAGTCGACGTCTTGAAGCATGGACCACATGAAGGGAATGTTGTTAACGTCGCCACGGTGAAAATGGATGGCAGGGGAAAGATGGTTGCGGTCGCCGTTACTGAGATCGTCGACGACCCGCACATGGTGACCTTCGGTGACGAGGCGGTTAGCGAGATGAGCGCCGAGGAAGCCGGCGCCTCCGGTGATCAGAAAGTGCATAAAAAATCCTTGTCATCGAACGATTTACAAAATCGTTTTACGGGTGTCAGTTTCTGTACTCCTTCAGTTTGTGCCCGGTCCACACGTCGAAACTGACGGTGCCCGGTTCTTTGTTGCCGCGATCTTCGTCGGCATTGTAGAAGCAAATGTAGGTCATCTGTTTGAGTTTTACGAAGTCAGCGGACTTATCCAGGGGGAGGGTGCGATAGATGTGCCCGCGCCAGGTGCCGGCGTTGAGATAGATCACTTCGCGGCCATCCTCGCCGTCCAGAGGCTGCAACGCGGGACGGTGGGTGTGTCCATAAAGGACAAAACGCACGGCATTGTTTTCGCGCCAGCTCTTTTCGTGATAGGCGGCGGTAGCGTACTGCTCCAGCGCTTGCTGTGAATAGGCGGCCCGCTCGACAGTCGGCAGTAGTAGCTGGAGGAGGTCTTCGGTGTTGGTGCAGGCGAAGACGGCGTCTATGACGCGGCGGAACCAGGGATGGGTGGCGGAGCGCATCACCTCGTCCCAGTAGGTTTGCGGGCTGCGCCACTGCTGGACGAGACTGATTTCGAGAAATTGGTGGAGAACAGTGTCAAACGTTTCGTCCAGGGCGCGGCGCAGCTGCTCGCTGTCCTCCTGTTTCATTTTGTAATAGAACCATTCGATGATGCGATTGAAGGGCCGCACGTTGTCCACATCTTTGAGGTTGGTGATGAAGGCGTCGGTAATCGCCGGATATTTATTGCGCAATAAGGCAAGCGTGCGCGGCAGATTGACTGCGAATTCGGTGGAAATGACGTCTCCGACGGGCACTTTGAGGTAGCCGCGGCGCGTCAGGTCATTGCCGCCGCCAAAATTCCAGGGATCCCACTGGTGGCCATGACGCGCATACACGCCGTACCGCTCGTCGAGAAATTCATACAGATACCACCACTCGTAGGCGGAAACGACGTTAGCGACGCCGTGGTGTACTGTAAGGCCCATGATCTTGCGCAGCTCGTCACGAACGGCGGGATAGAGGTTGCAAAGCCGGTCGTGGTTGCCCACCACGTAGATTAGCTCCACCGGCATGTCTCGTCCCAGCGCGCGCCGCAGGGTTCGAGGCAAATTTCGAAAAAAGCTAAAGGTGTGCCAGTTTTTGTACAGAATAGTGTCCTGGGGAACTGATTCACGCCGTCCGTCGGAAGGAAAGCGGCCGAGGATATCCAGGCAGCGTTGTTCGACGCGGCTACCAGGCTGCGGCCGCGGCACATCAGATAGGCCGTTCTCGCCCCACGGCCGGTCAGCTGGATCTTCGTCGAACCACTGCTGGCTGCGAATGAGGTCAGGAATATCGCCCAGAAGCAGAAGCTTGATTTCGGTAGCCCCTTTGTGGCGGGCCAGGGCTACCACGTCGGACATAAAGACGCTTTCGAATGCCGCTGCAGGTAGATTGTGTTCGCCCGCCGTGCCATCTACAAAGTGTAAGTCGCTGATGACAATGAGCATCGGCCCCTCCTCATGACCTTTTCATTCCTTCCCTTGGCGGCTAATGTTGACACAAAGAGGCGCTTGGCGCAAGGCGGTCGAAACTTTTCGGGAAACTGGCTTCCCTGCGGACGCTTGAGTTTCCGGGAAATTTCTCTATCATCAACGCTATGTATTGGCGACGATGGTTTGTAGCTCTAAAAGTGTTGCTTCTGTTTTTCGTCTTTATTCTCGTCA
>JAICPS010000624.1 GCA_025929715.1 Anaerolineae bacterium
CAGTTTCTGGCTTACTTCGGCGCGACCGTAGGCAGTTACGTCACCAGCATCGGAAGCGTTCAGGCGGCCATCCCGGAGGAGATGGCGTATGAAGAGCGCTTCTCGGCGGCGGAAGGAAATGACGTGCGCACACCTGTTGCGAAAGATGTTGAGGCGATGCGGCGACACATCCGGGAGGCGATGCAGGCAAAAGATACATTAGGGGGAGTATTTGAAGTGGTGGCGCTGGGAATGCCGCCGGGCCTGGGCAGTCACGTTCACTGGGACCGGCGGCTTGATTCGAAGCTGATTTATGCGATTGCTTCGATTCATGCCATAAAAGGGGTAGAGGTCGGAGCGGCGTTTGCCAACGCCGCGTTACCGGGATCACGAGTTCATGACGAGATATTTCTGGATGAGGACGGCGAGACGTTGGTCCGGCGCAGTAATAATGCCGGAGGTTTTGAGGGCGGAATTAGCACCGGTTCACCCATCGTGATTCGGGCGGCGATGAAGCCAATTTCGACGGTGCTGAATCCACGCCGGTCGGTGGATCTAGCCAGCGGTGAAGCAGCGGAAACTGTTTACGAACGGTCTGATTTTTGCTCAGTACCTCGCGCGGCTGTCGTCGGGGAAGCGATGGCAGCGATTACGCTGGCCGATGCGCTGTTGGAAAAGTTGGGGGGTGACAGCCTGCAAGAGATGGCGCCGCGCTTTGCGGCGCTGCGCAAGGCGCGGCTGGAAGATCTAACTATGGACGATGAAGTGTGGCGCTTTGGGTACGATTAGGCGCTCAGGTAACCGGAAGATTTCCAGCAGTTAGACCACGTTAGCGCTCAACGCCACCACTTTGAGCCTGACCGCTACAGCGCACCACGTTACCCTGCATGTCGGCGTGATACTCATATTGCTCACCACCAACTTCCAGGATCACGAGGTAGCCGGGCGTGATGACCATTAGATAATTCTGTCCAGGCTTGGGGCAGCCCAGGGAACTATCCCGCCATTCGGCAGGCGCAACTGAGATTACCTGGATCGAATCGACGTCGACGCCAAGCTCGTCCGCAAGATTTACTGCGGCTCTGCTGGAGGCGGCGATAGTGGGATTTGGGATACCGGGCTGTGGCATTTCGCGCAACTCTTCACTTTCCGTCAACGGCTCAGGCGTAATCTTGCTTAGATCGACGACGACGGGCGTAACGGCGTCGACAGTCCCTGCTTCCGTGGTCTCTGCTTCCACTCTTTCGCGATCCTCATCGTTTTCCATAACGGAAGTTTCTATCTCCTCTGTTTCTTCATCGGTTGCAGATTGTGACTGGGTGCTGTCCTCGGCTGGCGAGGGGGCTACCGTGGCGAGACCTGGTCCGGTGTTTGCATCGGGTCTGGAGTCGGCTTGATCTTCCGTTTCGGGAGGTACAGCGGGCGGTTCCGCACCGCCCGTGGGCGCGCAACTGGATAGTGTGATGGGAATGAGGATAACTAGTAACACCAAGGCCATCAGGTACCGCTTTTCCATCTGCTTCACTCCTTACTCAACGGGTCGTCCGTCTTCGCCACATAATACAAAAAGGCCCTGCATATCTGTATGGTACGTATAGGTATCGCCGCCCGCCGCCAGGGTGATTTCGAAACCAGGGGTGATTACCTGGGCGTACGATTGATCGGGGTCGGCGCAGCCGAGCGATGCGTCAGGCCACTCCACTGCAGCGAGGCTCTCGACGGTGATCTCGGCAGCGTCGATTCCCAGGCGCTCTGCCAGGGCGAGAGTGACCTGTTCGGTCATGAAGGCCTCAGGATCGGGAATACCAGGCTGCGGCATCTCGCTGGGCTCTTCCTCGTCGACTTCTTCGGTGACGTCCTCCATATCCACGGGCACGGGCGTCACTGCATCGGGCGTCTCTTCCGAAGAAGGCGTCTCTTCAACCGGAGGCGTGCTATCTACGCCGGGCTCGTCTACGGTCCCACCGCAGGCAGCCAATAGTATGATGAGCAGCGCCACCGAAAAAAGCGCAAGCAGGTTCTTAAGGACTGTTCGTTTCATTTTCTGTTCCTTTTCGTAATTCTTTTTCATTCAGAGTAGCGCTGCGACTGATGTTTCTTTGTTGCGCCGCGCCGTGCTTTTCCGGGCTTGCGGCATGTCTCACTTATAAGACGTCGTTCGCGCGCGAATGGTTCCGCTCTTTGACAGCCGATAGCGCAGTTCGTAAACTAGCGCGGCTATCATCTATGAGACTTATTCCACATTTTGCCCATTTTTCCTATAAATTGCGTTTGAGCCTGCTATTGCTGCCGTATACGCTTGGAATCCTGGGCCTCGTGGTGCTGCCAGCGCTGATCTCATTTGGGCTCGCGTTTTTCCGCTACGACGGCCTTTCGCCGCCACAGTGGGTGGGGACGCTAAATTTCGCGCTGGCGTTTACCGACGAGCTGTTTGCGCTGAGCGTTCAGAATTCATTGGCGCTGATTATCCTGCCGGTCCCCTTGCGTGTATTGGGCGCCTTTCTCCTGGCACGGCTCATGCAGCGGGGAGGGCGCTTTTTACCCTGGCTGCGCGCTACCGTGTATCTGCCCAGCGTCATTCCTGGCGCCGCCTATGCATTGGCCTGGCTATGGATATTGAATCCGCTCTATGGCCCGCTAAACTTACTGCTGCAGGCGTTGGGGCTTATTGGTCCGGCGTGGCTGGTCGATCCG
>JAICPS010000224.1 GCA_025929715.1 Anaerolineae bacterium
CTACCAGAGGACAGAAGATGACCCAGCCCGACGACCTTAAAGAAGTCATTCAGCAGCTATCCGCGCTGGCCCCCACAAAAGCCGACGCGCCACAGTCGCCGCGCGCGGCGCTGGCCCAACTTCACAAGCATATCGACACTCATAAACCCACAACAATCACCATCTTTAGGAGGTTTCTTACAATGAGCATAGTTCAAAGACGTAGCCGCGCTTTTAGCGGGTTAGCCCTTGTATTGCTCCTCGTCATTGCCTTCAGCCTGCCCGCAGTGCGCGCTGCAGCCAGTGATTTCCTTGGCCTATTCCGTGTTCAAAAGTTCGCCGCCATCTCAGTTTCACCCCAGCAACTGGCGCTCTTAGAAGAGATCGCCGATCAGGGCCTCTATCCCGGCGAGTTTCAGTCAATTCAGGAACCCACTCCTCCGCAGGACGTCGCTTCGCTGAGCGAAGCCGCTGCAATCACCGGTAACCACGTTGCCACGGCGACCGAGCTCGGCGCCCCCTCGCAGATTCAAGTGAGCGGCGCGGGCAGCGGTCGCCTGATCGTCGACCTGGACAGCGCGCGGCGCATTGTTCAGGCAGCCGGAGCCGACCCGCAACTTCTGCCCGACAGCTTGGCAGGCGCCGAAATAGACGTCACCATCTTCCCTGCCGTGAGGCAGCAATGGCCTGACGGAACCACCTTGCTGCAGTCCCAGAGCCCGCTGATCGACTATCCCGACGACGTCGATCCCAACGTCCTGGGTGAGGCGTTGCTGCAGGTGCTGGGCGTGCCCCCGCAGGACGCCGAGCGTCTCGCCACCACTATAGACTGGTCCAGCACCCTGCTCCTCCCCGTGCCGGAAAACCTTGCCACTTTCAGCGAAGTCACCGTCAACGGCGCCAGCGCCATCTCCCTCAACAGCGTCGACGGCGGCGAAAGCAGCCTGATGTGGCAGGAGGACGACGTGATTTACGTTCTCGTAGGACAGGGCGACCTGACGGCGATTGCGGAGTCGGTGGAATAGACTGGAGAAAAGCGACTAGAGACTGGAGATTCCTTCTCCAGTCTCTAGTTCACTAGTCCTCCAATCCCATAAACTAAAATGTCCTCACCACCTGCCATCCAAACTACTAATCTCCGCAAAGAATTCGGAAGCAAAGTTGCCGTGGCCGATCTCACCTTGCAGGTGGAGCCCGGCGAGATCTTTGGCTTCCTCGGTCCCAACGGCGCGGGCAAGACGACCTCGATGAAGATGTTGTTGGGGCTCACCGCGCCCACGTCCGGGGAAGCGACGCTGCTGGGGCAGCCGCTGGGCGACCGGCGCGCGCGGGCGCGCATCGGTTTTCTTCCTGAACATTTTCGCTTCCACGAATGGCTTTCGGCTGCCGAATTCCTCGATCTACACGGTCGGCTCTACGACATGGAACGCTCGGCGCGCCGCAAGGTTATCCCCGAGCTACTGGAACTGGTCGGACTTGCCGATCGCGCCGGCACACGGCTCTCCGCCTTCTCCAAAGGAATGTTGCAGCGAATCGGCCTGGCCCAGGCGCTGCTCAACGATCCCCGGCTCGTCTTCCTGGACGAACCGACCTCGGGGCTTGATCCGCTCGGCCGGCGCCTGGTGCGCAACATCATCAACAGCCTGCGAGAGGAAGGGACGGCCGTTTTTCTCAACTCCCACCTTCTCGGCGAAATCGAACTGACCTGCGACCGGGTCGCCTTCATTCGTGAAGGCAAGGTTCTTCGCGTAACTTCCCTGGCGGAGCTACAGGAGGAGGCCCTGCAGGTGCGCCTACGTGTGGGCGCGCCCGACCCCGCCCTTCTCCATGGGCTGGAGCAGTTTGGCAGCGACATTCGGCTGGAGCGGGGCGACGGCGTCGTCAGCCTCAGCGTAAGCCACGAGCGCTGCCTGCCGCAGATCGCGCAGTGGCTGGTGTCTGAAGGCTATACCCTCTACGAGCTGAGCCCCCAGCGTCTCTCGCTGGAAGAGCGTTTCATACAAATTATCGGCGACAGGTTAACCGAATGAACGATCTGCGCAGAACCCTGGCTACCATCTACAATATCGCGCTGCTAACCATCCGTGAAACGCAGCGGCGGCGCATTCTGTGGATCGCACTGCTGATGGGCGCCCTCTTTCTCCTGATTTTTGGTCTGGGCTTTCATTTTATTATGGTGGATTTTGAAGCGGAGTTCAGTGCACGCGAGCCGGCGGAGTCGTTCGACGCGCTGGTCGCGAATTTTCTGATGCTTGCCGGCCTGTTTGTGATCAACTTTTTGTCGATCGCCATCGCCGCCCTCCTTTCGGCAGGTTCCATCTCCGGCGAAGTGGAGTCGCACACCGTAGAGACCATGGTCACCAAACCGCTTCGCCGCTGGGAAGTCGTGCTCGGCAAGTGGGTCGGCTTCGCCGTGATCCTGACCCTTTATCTGCTTTTGCTCGCCGGGGGCGTCCTGCTCATCGCTTACTTGCGTTCCGGCAAAGCGCTGGACAATCTGCCTGCTGGCCTGGGATTGATGGTGCTCAGTACCCTGACCATGCTCAGCCTCTCCATTCTGGGGGGAACGCGCCTCTCCACGCTTGCCAACGGCGCCCTGGCCTTCATGCTCTACGCCACCGCCTTCGTAGGCGGTTGGGTCGAGCAGATCGGGGCCCTCTTGCGCAACGAAACCGCCGTCGACATCGGCATCGCCTCCAGTCTGATCATGCCCGCCGACGTGCTCTGGAAAAAAGCATTGATCCTCTTCCAGCCGAGCGTGCGGGGTAGCATGGATGTCCCCGCACCCTTCGTCGCCTTCTCACAACCGAACGAAAACGTGGTCATTTACGGCGCGCTCTACGCCCTTGTTTTCCTGCTCGCTGCCCTCTGGGTCTTTTCGCGGCGTGATCTCTAAGGAAGTGACCGGCACGTGCAAAGTGTCAGGCACCTCGGCGACTTAAACACTCTCTTAGTATCACAGCCACGATTCTGTGCGCTCCCGCCACCACTGATATAATATCCCCCTGTTCTGTGCTATATCATAAATCTCTGCGATCTCCGCGTGCTCTGCGGTTTCGCGATGTTAAAGTAAGGGCCAACCGGCGCATGCAGATACGTTCTTCAGTTGAAAACCCCCTGACCTTGCCGCATGACCGGTCGTTCTCCAGAGGGCTGCGCTGGTTCCTCGTGCCACCGTTGACGGCGCTGGCCGTGATCCTACTGGCGGCGGCGATTGTGGTGGTTAACTATGAATCACAACATCGCGGCCTGATCTACACAGGCGTGCAGATCTGGGGCGTAGACCTGAGTCAAATGTCGCAGGCTGACGCGCAGGAAGCGCTGGGACGGCTTCTCTCCAACAGTACTGATCGCACCATTACACTGCTTGATCCGCAGAGCGAGCAGCAGTGGGATTACTCTCCGGCCGAGCTGGGCATAAGCTACGATCTGCAACGCACCGTGACGGGCGCCTACGAAGTCGGACGCGTTGGCGGTCCGCTTACTGCCCTCACAGATCGCTTCATGGCCTGGTACTTCGGCCACGAGATGGCGCCTGTTATCGTATTCGACGAGGGTAAGATGGCGCAGGCCTTGCAAGACGTCGCCGTCAGCACAAATCGTCCCGCACGCGACGCGCGCCTCACGCAGACTGGCGGTAGTTTTGAATATACGCCGGGCCAGGTCGGCCGCCAACTGGACGTGGCCGATCTCAAAGAGCGCCTCCTGCAGCCGGTCATGAACTTCCGCAACGCCCGGGTAGAACTGCTGTTGCACGAATCACGTCCCAACGTGCTCGACGATCCAGAGGTCGCCGCGCGTGTCCAGGCCATTCTGGGCAGTCCTATGGAGTTCTACTTCCAGGATCCGCTGGAGGATCTTGATCTGGATCGCGTACAGATTTCCAGCCAACAGCTTTCCGAGTGGCTGCGTGTGCAGCTAGTCGAGGAAGGCGGTAGCGCCCAGTATGACGTTTTCATCGACGAGAACGCGGTTCGCCATTGGCTGACCGAAATTGAAGCGCGCGTGTTCCGCCAACCGGAAAACGCCCGCTACTACTTTGACGACAATACGCGTGAGCTGGTGCTGGTCGAGCCCCACATAAATGGGCGGGCGCTGGACATCGACGCGACTCTGGAAACGTTCATGGCGCAGGTGGGAACGCCGAACCGCTCCGTGCCCTTTGTGGTCGACGACATTGTGCCCACCGTGAATTCGAGCGCCACTGCCGCGCAACTGGGCATCACGGAACTGATCACACAGAGCACCACGTGGTTCTACGGCTCTACGCCCGAACGCAAGCATAACATCGCCCGCGCCGCTGCGCAGTTTTTCGGCATCGTGGTTGCTCCAGGCGAGGAGTTTTCCTTTAATCACTATCTGGGCGATGTCACCGAAGATGCCGGCTTCACCACGGGCCTAATCATCATCGGCGGGCGCACGGTCGAAGGCATTGGCGGCGGCGTTTGCCAGGTGAGCACCACCCTTTACCAGACCGCCTTTTGGGCGGGATTCCCGATCACCGAGCGCCTGGAGCACGGCTATCGCGTTCATTACTACGACGATGGCCAGGGCCCGGGTATGGACGCCACCGTTTTTTCACCGCTGGTCGATTTGAAGTTTGTCAACAACACGGATCATTACCTGCTGATCGAGAACTACTACGACGAGGTCTTTCAATCTTTGACCTTCAAGTTCTACAGCACCAGCACAGGGCGCACCGTCGAAAAAGATGGTCCTGTTTTTGAAAATGAGACGCCACCACGCCCTGACGTCTGGGAGTACAATGAGGAGTTGGAGCCGGGCGAAATTATTAAGGTGGACTGGGCCGTCGAAGGCGCAAGAGTTACCGTCAACCGGCGCGTCTTCGATGGCAACGGCAATCTGATGTATGGCAACGAGGCGTTCGTAAGCAATTACGTTCCCTGGTCGAATATTTATCAATATGGCCCTGGCGTCGATCCCGAAAACGTCGAACCTGAAGACATTCCCGAGTAACCCGTTACTTTTCACTAATATGTGCAACTGTATGGATGAATCAGTGTGCCAGACGAAATAACCTTGTTAGCCAGAGCGCGAGCGCTGGAAGACGAGGCGCTGGCCGAAATACACGAGACGTATTACGAACCGATTTTCCGGTATATTGTATTTCGCGTCAGTAACCAACAAATAGCGGAAGATTTGACGAGCGAAGTGTTCGTCCGCCTTCTCAGCGCGTTGCGCGATCACACCGCTCCTCAGAATACGCTGCGGGGCTGGTTGTACGGGGTGGCATTTCGGGTGGTAAACGACCACCATCGCAAACAATATCGCCGCGAAGAGGTGAAACTGACCGACACAATAGCCAGTAACTCACATGGACCTTTGGAAACGGTGGCCCAGCAAATGAGCTGGCGTGAGGTCAGAGCCGCTATGTCGGTATTGACCGAGGCCCAGAGAGAAGTAATAGCGCTCCGCTTTGGGCAGGAAATGCCGATTCGCGACGTAGCTCAGTTGTTAGGCAAGACAGAAGGCGCTGTGAAGCAATTGCAGGCCCGCGCCATTGCCAGCCTGGCGCGAATATTGAAGGAAATGGTTTAAGCATGGATAGCGCACTGGAAAATACCATCGTCGACGCGCTTGAAGCGTTAGATAGAGGCGAGAACGTCGAGCAAATACTCGATCGCTTTCCGCAGCACGCACCTGCTCTACGGCCCATTCTAGAGACTGCAGCCGGGTTGGCCGACCTCTCACCTTTGCCCTCCACCGAGGCGCGCTCCCTGTCGCGACAGCAATTTCTGGCTGAAGCGCGCAGATTGCGTGAGGAATCGTTCCGCGAGACATCGCACCACGATGGCAGCACGTCGCTCTTGCGCCGCTTCTACTACTCATTTGCTTCTTTCGCCGTGCTCCTCGTACTGCTGGGCGTCATCCTGGTGCCCCCATCGGCCGGAGCCATTCCGGGAGACATCCTTTATCCTGTCAAACGAGGCGTCGAAACATTACGCCTGTACCTGGCTCCACAGGAAGAAAAGGAAGCGTTACGCGGGCAGTATGAGGAAGAGCGTAACCACGAAGTCTATGAGATGATCGAGGTCGGTCGCGATGGCAGCGCAGGCTACGTCGGCATGCTAAAGGCCATCCAGCCACACCAGTGGGAGATCGGAAATATTACCGCCCTGATTAACGATTCAACCGTGATTCGCGGCGAGCCAGAAGTGGGCGCCCGCGTCGAGGCCCATTGTCTTGTCAAAGACCGGCAGGTGATCGCCGAATCACTAACGATAATCGACCCGCCAATGACGCTGACGCCTGCAAACCCCTGAAAGCTGACGCATGTATGGGCGCTTCGCTATGGCCGCCACCGGCCCGCGCCCCTATTAACCCAACCTCTGCCCAATCTCCCCCGCAATCTGCTGCGTCAGCCGTATCAGCTCCTGGATGTCAATTCGCCCTTCCGCTATCAGGTGTTGCGGATAAGCCAGACTGACCCCATATTCCACGCGTTTGCCCGGTTTGATGATCGGCGCGCCCACGGCTCCCACATCCTCATAATGCTCTCCGCTGTTGACGGCATACTGCTGCCGGCGTATACGGACCAACCTTTGGCGCAATGCTTGAGGATCGGTCATCGTGGCCGCCGTAAAGCGCTTTAGCGGAACTTGGTTCAGGAACGGCTCGATATATCCTTCCTCCTGGAAGGCGAGCAGTGCGAGCCCCACCGCCGTGGAGTGCAAAGCGATCGTTGCGCCTGCTTCCACCACTATCTTGATCGGCGCGTGGCCATCATAGGCCGCCAGGTACACGATCTCGTTGCCAAATAGTTTGCCCAGGTAAAAATTATAGCTAAATTGCTCTGAATACTGCTGAAAGATTTTCTGTGCAATCCTAGAAATCGGGTTGTGAACCGTATATAGTTCCGCAAGCCGTATTACCTTGGGTCCCAGTGCGTAACGCTGCGTTTCCTGATCCTGCTCCAGATAGCCAACGTTCGCAAGGGTGGTGACCAGCCGGTGGACCGTCGCCGGATTCAGGTCGAGTTCCCGGCCCAGTTCGCGCACACCCCACTCACTGCGTTGGCTGTTAAACTTCTCTAGAATAAGCAATCCGCGCGCCAGAGTCTGGCTGGGTTGATCGACAATCATGATCTGGCTCATTTAGCCTACTCGCCCTCCTTTCTTGACATATCCGTAAAGATGTGCAAAGATGCAATAGCACCAATACGAAACGCCGTTTTAATTATCGGAACACACCGGATCTTAGCAGAGAACGGCTTTTTGTCAATCCTCGCCAACCGTCATGCCGAGTGAAACGAAGCATTTCGACATTGAGCCAACAGATCTGTGTCAATCATTTTTAGAGGAGGTAGAAGATGAGAC
>JAICPS010000754.1 GCA_025929715.1 Anaerolineae bacterium
AACCCGGTGATGTTCAAATCCACCGGCCGCGATCCGTGGCGCACGAGCCTGAAATACGCGCAGCGCGAGGCCAGCGGCGGTATGATCCTGGACATGGCCATCCACGATTTCGACGCTGCCCGCTGGCTGATGGGCAGCGAGGTGGAGCGAACGTACAGCGAGGGCGGTTGTCTGGTCTTCCCAGAGCTGGCAGGCGTGGGCGACATCGACAACGCGGTCGTCAACCTCCGGTTCCGCAGCGGCGCAATCGGCAACGTCGACGTCAGCCGCAACGCCATTTACGGCTATGACATTCGCACAGAAGTGATTGGCTCGGAAGGCGGCCTAATGATCGGCGGCTTGCAGGGAACCGCGCTGCTGACGATGACCAAAAACAGCATTGCTCACGACACGATTCCCGGCTTCATGGCCCGCTTCGCAAACGCCTACGCCGCGGAGCTGCGCGACTTTGTGAACGCGGTCGTCGAGGATCGAGAAGTCTCGGTCTCAGGCCGCGACGCCCGCGCTGCCACGGCGATTGGCATCGC
Organism: Anaerolineae bacterium; assembly: GCA_025929715.1. Taxonomy (GTDB): domain Bacteria; phylum Chloroflexota; class Anaerolineae; order Promineifilales; family Promineifilaceae; genus JAAYYY01. The sequence goes on from JAICPS010000754.1 coordinate 528, forward strand.
CGCGACGCGCTCGTTGGATGAGGGGCGGGTGGTGTTGTTGAGTGAGGTTGAGTAGGGGACTATCGCAGCGGCGTCGAATTCATTCGGCGCCTATGAGGACATATTGATGATACGCATCGCCAATGCGCCCTGCTCGTGGGGCGTGCTTGAATTTGACGACGATGCCCAGACGGCGGCCTATGGCCGGGTGCTGGACGAAATGCAGGAGACCGGCTATGCCGGTACCGAGCTGGGCGATTGGGGATTTATGCCCATCGACCCCAGCCAACTGTGGCGCGCGTTGGCGCAGCGCCAGCTTGCGCTGCTGGGCGCGTTTGTGCCCGTGACGCTTGCCAATCCCCTGGCTCACAGAGATGGCATCGCACAGGCTCTAAAAACGGCGCGGCTGCTGGCCGCCGTTTCCGGCAACACGCCTTTCATCGTGCTGGCCGACGATAACGGAAGGGATGCGGCGCGCACGCAGAACGCCGGCCGCGTTGGTCCGCAGCACATGCTTGGCGACGAGCAGTGGGCCGCGTTCGCCGCCGGGGCCGAGGCCATCGCCCGCGCGGTGCGTGACGAAACCGGTTTGCGCACGGTCTTTCACCATCACGCCGCGGGCTATGTAGAGACGCCAGAGGAACTCGACCGCCTGCTGAGCCTGACCGATGCGCAGCTCCTCGGGCTCTGCTTCGATACGGGCCACTACTGCTACGGAGGCGGCGACCCGCTGGCTGCTATCGAACAGTATGGCTCGCGTATCTGGCACGTGCATTTCAAAGATTTCAGTATGGCCATCGCCGAGCAGGCGCGAAACGAAGGATGGGACTACTTCGACGCCGTCCGCCACGGCATATTTTGCGAGCTGGGCCAGGGCAACGTCGATTTTCCCGCGATTATCGATGCGCTACACGAAATTCGCTATGACGGCTGGATCGTCGTGGAACAGGATGTGCTGCCCGGCCTCGGAACGCCGAAGGAAAGCGCCGCGCGCAACCGGGCGTATCTGCGGAGGCTCGGTTTGTAATTGCTCAATGGATCTATGAACAACATGCAATGCCGATAGAAGAGGAGTACGGTCGCTGGTTACACAGAGATACACTGAGTTCTACACGGAGTTACACTGAGACAATTTCT
>JAICPS010000094.1 GCA_025929715.1 Anaerolineae bacterium
CGGCGAGGACGACGCCATAGACGCCAATGGAGGTAATGGCCAGCACAAAGAGCACACCGACGTTGATCCCCGGTGCAACGGCGAAATAAGGCTCGAATTCCTGTCCAAACAGCGTAAATCCGGGCATCCACGGGATCACGGCCAGGATAAGCACCGCAGGAATTACCGCCAACATTGGCGCGATGTTATAGACATACCTGTCGGCCTCCGATGGTGTTGGATCTTCCTTAAAGAATAGCTTCACGGCATCCGCCGCCGGTTGCATAATACCGCCCAGCAGTTTCCGCTCACCATGCCCGCGCCACGGAATCGGTATGTACCCGGCGCGATTAGGCCCGACGCGATGTTGTAGGCGGGCCAGCAGCCGTCGTTCCAGCAGCGTCGTGTACGCGAATCCGGTGATGACGGCAAAGCTGATGATGAAACCGACGATCAGGGCGCGGAGGGCAATTGCACCTACGGTCATGTCATTTTCTCTTTACTTCTCATTTGCGACTTGTCCAGAATCTTCACTAACCCGGGACCGTTTGTACCTCGACCGGTGCAGCTTGCTTCTCGACGTCGACAATTTGCAACGGGGCGATGGCGACACCGGGTGGCAGTAGGGCGCCGCGTAGCAAGGCCAGCTCGCGGACGCCATTGTCGGCGTCCAGATAAGCCGCCAGTCGTACGCTGCGACCGGCTACCTCCACGGTGACCATGTCTCCGTGCTGCACGTCGTAGCGGGCCGCATCGGCCGGATGGAGCAGCAGCGACGGCGGGATAATGCGTGTGGACAAGACCTTTGAATGGTCGATAAGCGTGCCGCTACGGTATAGGACCGTTATCGGAATGGCCATCAGGCTCTCGCCAGGCGGCTCCGGCGTGCCAGCGGCCGGCGCACCGGCAGGCGGCGTTAGCTCATACATCTCCACGCTTGCATCTGTGTTATCGGCAGCCGACGGCCATTGTAGCCCGATGCCGGACTTATTGTCGTAGGAAGTGCCGCCGTAATAGAGATCGTCGTCGCCAACGCGCGGCCACTGTTCCTCAACGCGGGCGAGCTCGCGAAAACTCATCCCTTCGTATTGTGGCACAGCCTGTGCAATGTCGCGGAAGACGAGCCCGGCGGCATAAGGCGGCTTACCCAGCCCCAATTGCTCGCCCAGACGCGCGAGAATCTGCCAGTCCGAAAGGCTTTCGCCGACCACAGGAATGGCAGGATAAAAACGTTGCACGCGGCGCTCACCCGTCGTAAAGGTGCCTTCCCGTTCCGCCCAGCTACGCGCCGGCAAAACAACGTCCGCTTCACGCGCGGTGGCGGTCAAGAAAAGCTCCTGCACAACCAGGAAATCAAGCTGCCCGCGATCTGCCATCAGTTCGTCGCCGATTGGGTCGGCGCCCATCACGTAAAGCGCGCGCAGATTGCCTGAACTCACGGCGTCATAAATCTGCGCGGCGTCCATGCCGGGCTCGTCCAGCGGCTGGTACCCGGGCCCGGCGTCAGGCCGAATGCCCATATCCCAGGCGCCCTGTGTGTTGTTATGGGGCCAGATAGCTACCAGCCCATTGTTGGCGCGGCCGGCGTGGTTGACGCCTTCGTCGTTCTTTAGCAATAGGAGATTCGCCAGAACGCGCGCCAGCGCTTCGGTCTGGTCAAGGGTCAGGCCTTCGCCGCCGTAGAAGGCGACAAGGTGCCTGGCCTGCACCAGCGTTACCGAGGCAGCCTGCAGCGGATCTGCTTCTTCGCCGTCCAGAGCCACGCGCGCGGCGTTCAACAGGCGGTGCGTCTGTTCCACTGCCCCGCCGGGCGCATAGGGCAGGATATGCGTGGCAAATTTGTCGAGCCGCGTCGGGCGGGCATTGAGCAAAACCAGCTGTGCACCGCGATCGATGGCCTGCTTCACGCGCAACCACCATACAGGCGCTTCCTGGTGCATGTCGCTGGCAACCACCAGGATGGCGTCGCCTTTGCCCAGGCCAGCCAGGTTGCTACCGTGGCTCAACCCCACCTGCGCCACGACGTCGCCGCCGCCCAGTCGCGCCTGCGCCTGGTCGATGTTGGGGCTGTCCAGTCCTTCGCGGAAAAGCCGCTGAAACAGGAACATATCCTCGTTGCTCAGGCGGTCACCGCTGAGTCCGGCGACTGAATCCTTGTGTTCCTGAAGGCGTCGCGCCACCAGCTCCAGTGCCTCATCCCAGCTGCTTTCGACCAGCTCGCCGTTCTTGCGTACTAACGGCTGTGTCAGGCGATCGGGAGCGTCGGCATAGTGATGGACAAAACGCCCTTTGTCACACATCCAGATTTCGTTGACCATTTCGTTCTGGCGCGGCATAACGCGCTTGATCACGGTGCGACCGCCTGCGGCTGCCTCGGGTCGCGTGCTCAACGTTGTGTTGCAGCCCACCGGACAGTGGGTGCAGATGCTCGCCACCGGCGTCATTTCCCAGGGCCGCGCCGCAAAGCGGAAGTCGGTCGTGGTCAGCGCCCCTACCGGACAAATATCGGTCGTATTTCCGCTAAAGATGCTGTCGAACCCGGGTTCAGAGTTGGTCACGATCTGCAGGTAACGGCCGCGGTTATGGAAGGCCAGCACTGGGTCATCTACGATTTCATCCTGGAAGCGGATGCAGCGCGCGCATTGAATGCAGCGCTCGCGATCCAACACAATCAGTTGGCCTAAAGGATAATGTTTGGCCAGCTGCGCTTTGTTCGTGAAGTCCATGCGGCTGGCGCCGGGGCCGTGGCGCATGGTCAGGTTTTGCAAGGGACATTCGCCGCCCTTATCGCAGATGGGGCAGTCAAGCGGATGGCTGGTGAGCAAAAATTCCAGGATGTCGTCGCGCGCATCGGTAACCACGTCGGTGTTGGTGCGCACGACCATGCCCTCGCTCACAGGCACGGTGCAGCCTGTTTGTAGGCCCTTGCCGAAGTTTATTTGTGGCGCACCTTCTTCATTGAGCACCACTTCGCCCGTGCTGCGGTCGCGCACCGGCGTGCCGATTTCCACAAGGCACATGCGGCACATGCCCACCGGCTCCATCTTCGGATGGTGGCAGAATACGGGTATGTCGATGTTCACGCGCTTGGCGGCATCGACAACGTACGTGCCCTTGGGAACAGTAAGTTCGATTCCGTCAATTGTCAGTGTAACCAGATCGGTCATGGTTTTCGTCTTAGTCTAGGTCAATAATGAGCTCGGTCGGAGACCGGCTACAGGACCACGCGCCGCGCCGGGCACATGCTGGCAACCTATGCTACGGGTGCTGCCTCTCTCTGCCGGGTGCTGCCATCGGCGCCGTTAGTGGAAGGTGCGACGGTCACTTTGGCCTTATACTCGTCTAGAAAATGGATAAGTGTGGAAAGAATTGGGCTGGTTGCAAATTCACCCAGCGCACAGAGGCACCTACCCTGCATATTCTTCGCGACGTTTTCCAACAGCGCGATGTCCTTTTGTGTACCCCGTCCACGATAGACATCCTCCAACACCCGCTCCAGCCAGAACGTTCCCTCACGACAGGGCGTGCATTTACCGCACGATTCGTGCTCGAAGAACTTAATCATCTTCAGCGTCGCCCACACCATATCGGTATCCTCGTCCATGACGATGCAGGAAGCGGAGCCCATGAGCGAGTCGAACGGCTTTAATCCGTCAAACGTAAGAGGCGCGTCGAGCGCATTTTCTGTAACCACAGGACCGGATCCACCGGATGGCAACAAGGCTTTGAATCCCTTATCGCCGAGGATGCCACCGCCATACTCCTCGCCGAAGATCAGCTCCCGGTACGTGATGCCCATCGGCACTTCGTAATTACCCGGACGTTTGACGTGGCCGCTCAGGCAAACGATCTTGGGGCCGGGGCTGTCGCCCGTACCGATTTCGAGGTACCACTCTGCGCCATTGACGATCACGGGCGGCACGTTGGCCAGCGTTTCGACGTTGTTTACCACTGTCGGTTTGCCGTATAGTCCCGCCTGCGCCGGAAAAGGCGGCTTGGACCACGGCTGGCCGATATCTCCGGCGAGCGAGGCCAGCAGCGCCGTCTCTTCGCCGCAGATATAAGCCCCCGCTCCGTAACTACTGTAGAAGTGACATGTAAAATCGGAGCCTAGAATGTTTTCGCCGACCAGGTTATTGGCATAAGCGTCCTTGAGCGCCTGCTCAAAGTTATAGGCGCTGTCCATAAACTCGCCCCGGAAATAACAGTAGATAAGTTGTGCGCGGACGGCATAGGCAGCAATCAGCGCCCCTTCGATGACCTGATGCGGATTACCTTCCAGCAATTCGCGGTCTTTGAAGGTGCCGGTTTCTGATTCATCGGCATTGATGACCACGTACGTCTGCTCAGCATCTTTCGGTATGAAGCTCCACTTAATGCCCGCCGGAAATCCGGCGCCACCGCGCCCACGAATATTGGCCGTTTTTACCAATTCGATGACGGCTTCGGGCGTGTGATTTTGCAGGCAGATCTTCAGCCCTTCATAGCCGCCGTGATCCGTGTAGACGTCCAGCTTATGCAATTCGTCGATTTCGCGATGACGAAGCAAAATATGAGCCATTAGTCAGTCCTTCGCATACGCCAAGATCCTGTGCACCACCGAGGGTTCTTCCTCACCCGACGCGGCTTCCTGGCGCAGCCGTTCGATGAGGGCGTCAAACTTCGCCTCGTCAAGATCCTCGACGTATTTCAAATTACATTGCAGCATCGGCGCGCGATCACAGGCGGCCAGGCACATTACACCTTTCACCGTGAACAGGCCATCTTCCGTGGTGCCGTCCATCTCTATACCCAACTTTCGGCACGCCGTTTCGGCAAATTCATCTGCGCCGCGCAAAGCACACGCCAGATCCGTGCAGATCTCCAGAACGTATTTACCGACCGGTTGCTCATAGTAAAGGCTGTAGAACCCGGCCAGCGATAGCACGTGCGTTGAATCGACACCAAGAATATCCGCCACGTCTTGCATCGCTTCCTGGTTCATGTATCCATACTCCTCCTGAGCCAGGTGCATCAGGGCCAGTATGGCAGACTTTTTCTCTGGGTAACGAGCGAGAACGCCGTCGATGATGTCAGAGTGTTTTTGTCGTAAACGTCCCATAGAACTACTGAGATTGGAGATTATTAATTGTCTTCAACCTCTAATCGCTGATCTCCCTATCTATCAATCTCCCCTAAAACAATATCAATAGACCCAATAATCGCTACCAAATCGGCGACGAAACTGCCGCGCGCGACGAAAGGTAGGCAGGCGAGGTTCACATATGACGGGGTGCGGAAGTGGACGCGGCCCGGTTTGGGACCGCCGTTTCCGCGCAGATAGCAGCCGACCTCGCCACGAGGTGATTCGATGGCCTGATAGACGTATGCCTCTGGCGCGCTAAAACCTTCCGTCCAGAGCTTGAAGTGGTGAATCACTGCTTCCATGCTGCGGCCCAGCTCCGCTCGCGGTGGCGGCACCACTTTGCGATCGTCGGCGAGAACCGGGCCCTCAGGCAACTTATCCAACGCCTGGCGCACAATACGCAGGCTCTCGCGCATTTCGTCCATGCGACAGGCGTAACGTGCATAAACGTCGCCTTCCGTCCGTGTGGGCACGTCAAATTCATATTGATCGTAGCCACTGTAGGGCATCACCTTACGTATGTCCAGCGCAACGCCGGACCCGCGCAATGCGGGGCCGGTGAGTCCCCAATCGACCGCGTCGTCGGCCGAAATAACGCCGACATCTTTGGTGCGCTCCAGCCAGATAGGGTTGTCGCGCAGCAACGCCTCATAGTCTTCTATGCGCGCCGGGAAGAACTCAAGGAATTGGCGCACCGCCGGCTCGAACTCCGGCGGAACGTCACGCCATACGCCGCCGGGGCGGAAATAGCTGGTCATCATGCGCTGTCCCGAGCACATTTCGAAGACGTCGAGCAGGTATTCACGTTCGCGGAAACAGTAAAGGAACACCGACATCGCGGCCAGATCCAGGGCGTGGGTGCCCAGCCATACCAGGTGACTATTGAGCCGCGTGAGCTCTGTAAGAATAACGCGAATCGCCTGCGCGCGTGGCGGGGCCTCGATACCAAGCAGCTTCTCCAGCGCTAGAAGGTAGACCAGGTTGTTGGATAACGGGGCCAGGTAATCCGTGCGGTCGGTCATTACCAGGGCCTTGGTATAGGTCTTGGCCTCCATGTTTTTTTCGATGCCCGTGTGCAGGAATCCGATATCGGGAGCCAGATTTACCACCGTTTCACCGTCTAGCTCCAGAAGTAGACGCAACACGCCGTGCGTGCTGGGGTGTTGCGGGCCCATGCTGAGCAGCATGTTCTCGTCCGATTCGACATCCAGACCCGTGCCGTACTTGGCGCGCAACTCTTCAACTGTCAGTTCCTCCATCGTATCGGCGCCTGCTTTTGCAGAGCCGCTACGGGGAGAGGCTACTCCAAATGACATGGTATTGTCTCCCTAGTCCCTGGCATACGGTTTCTTCTCGTCAATCGCCTTCCAATTAAACGAAAACTGGACCTCTTCATAACCAAGCGGGTAATCTTTGCGCAAGGGAAAGCCCTGCCAATCTTCGGGCATGAAAAGACGGCGCAGCTTGTCGTTGCCTTTAAAGCGGATGCCCATCAGATCCCATACTTCCATCTCCAGCCAGGTGGCAATACGCCAAATAGATGCGAGCGTCTCCGGGCCCTCGTCTGGGTCTTCAACCAGGGCGCGCACTCGAATGCGGTGATTATTGGGGATAGAATAGATGTGATAGCTGAGGGCGAAACGCGGGAAATCGGGTAGCAGATCGTCGGCGACGATATCTTCCAGCAAATTGTAACGAAGTTCAGCGTCGTCGTGCAGAAATTGACAGATCTCCCGTACGTTAGCGGGTTCAACCACTAGGGTACGCTCGCCTCGAAAATCGACCACTTCCAGGACAGCGTCCGGGAATGCAGCCTCTACCTTATCTAAAACGAGGCCGTGCTTTTTAGCCCAATCTTCCATCAGGCCCAGTCCTTCATTTTTTCGCCGCGCACTTTTTCGTGCAGGCTCAAGATGCCGTCGATCAGCGCCTCGGGGCGCGGTGGGCAACCCGCCACATAGACATCCACCGGCACGATCTCGTCCACGCCCTGTACGACGGCGTAGTTATTGAAAACGCCGCCGCACGAAGCACAGTCGCCCATGGCAATCACCCATTTCGGATCAGGCATCTGGTCGTACAGACGGCGCAAGACCGGTCCCATTTTACGCGAGACGCGACCGGCCACGATCATCAGGTCCGCCTGCCGTGGCGAAGGGCGCATCAACTCCATACCAAAACGGGAAGCATCGTAGTGCGCCGCCTGCGTCGACATCATCTCGATGGCGCAACAGGCCAGGCCAAACAACATAGGCCACATCGCATTCGTGCGGCCCCAATTTACCATATCTTCAAGACGAGCGGTTACAACGCCCATCTCGCCAAGTTTTTGTTCTACTCCCATTCTAGAGCCCCTTTCTTCCAGATCCAGATGTAACCTACCACCAGGATCGTCACGAAGACTAAGACTTCAACCAGGCCAAACAGCCCCAGCGCGCGGAACGTCACAGCCCAGGGTAACAAGAAGATAATTTCGATGTCGAAGAGAATGAAAAGCACCGCGACTAGGTAGAACTTCACCGGTAGGCGTCGCTGCGCTTCACCGATGGGCGCCATGCCCGACTCATAAGGCGACAATTTTCTTGCTGTAGGCCTTCTTGGCCCCAGGCTTAAGGAAAGCACCGGCAGTAGTACCGCGAAAAACAACGCGATGCCGGCCAATACGGCGATAGGAATGTAAGGTAACAAAAAGTCGTTCATAAGATCCGCCAGGTTCGCACCATTAACAGGACCTACTTAGAGTATGTACATTTTATCACAAATGGCAGCTGTCGCAACAGGGGGGGAAGCCTACCCAAGATAGTCGCGCAATGATTTGCTGCGACTTGGGTGACGCAATTTGCGCAAAGCTTTGGCTTCAATCTGTCGAATACGCTCGCGTGTGACGCCGAAGCGTTTGCCCACTTCTTCCAGCGTGTGATCTTTGCCGTCATTCAGGCCGAAACGCATTTCCAGCACTTCCCTTTCGCGGTCAGTCAGGAAACCGAGCACCTGGCGGATTTGCTCGCGCAAAAGTTCTTTTGAAGCAGCATCGACCGGCTCTACAACACTCTCATCTTCGATGAAATCGCCCAGCTCGGTGGAATCCTCGTGGCCAATGGGCGTTTCAAGAGACATTGGATCCTGGGAAATGCGCAGGATGTTGCGCACTTTGCCGGCAGCCTGTTTCCACTTGCGATTGAGGAAGGGATCCACCTGCCGTCCCTCATCAAGCGCCTCTTTGATATTGCCTGCCTCGTCCGCGGTAAGGTAGTCCAGCTCCAGCACCAACTCTTCGATGCTGGGCTCGTGTCCCAATGTCTGCACAAGATCGCGCTGCATGCGTGTGATCTTGTTGATAGTCTCGAACATGTGCACCGGAATACGAATGGTGCGCGCCTGATCGGCGATGGCCCGGCTGACTGCCTGGCGGATCCACCACGTAGCGTACGTGCTGAATTTAAAGCCCTTGGTATGGTCAAACTTTTCAACCGCCCGCAGCAATCCCACGTTGCCTTCCTGCACCAAATCAAGGAACTGAATGCCCCGCCCCATGTACTTCTTGGCAATGCTCACAACCAGGCGCAAGTTGGCGCGGGTCAGGTTGACCTTCGCTTCTTCTGCCAGGTGGTAGATCATAAATTCATTGTATTTCAGAGCCGGATCATCGTCCGTAACCCACTGCTTGAACGTTTCCAGCGATGGCAGATCGTTGTGTTCGGTATAATAGGCCGAGAGCTGGCTGGAGAGATCCACCGGAAGCAGATAAATGTTGGTAAACAGGGCGAAGACACTTTCGGCAATGTCGGTCCATTCTTCTGCACCGCTCCAATCCCCATCATTCAGATAGTGCCGAAGGTATGAGGGTGAATCACACTTCCAGCTCTGGCGCAGATTCTGCGCTTCCAACACCAGCATGGAGACGTTCGGCAGATCGACGTCGATGGCCTGCGCAGCGTTGGAAGCACGCTGCCAATTGTCGAGAAGTTCTTCATCATTGGCCAGTATCGTCTTCAGTTGGATATTGTCTTGCGAGCCGTTTTCTGCCACGCGCGAGGTGAGCATCTCAAGGTCATTCGCCGCGGCCAGTTGCACCGAGAGCCATACCTCGTGTTCGGCTGTCAGTAATGGCACCTGCCCAATTTCTTTCAGATAGGTGTGAACCGGGTCATCCTGTAGCCCGGAATCATAGTATTCTTCCTCGTCATCGTCTTCGTCGTCGTCGGCGCCCAGCAGATTCGATGCTTCGCTGCCGTCGTCGATCGTTTCTCCTGATTCGGTGACAATGCTGATCCCCAATCGTTGCAGCCGCTGATATAGCTCTTCCGCCTGTTCTTCGTCGGCCGAGGCGAGAATGGCTTCGACGTCGGCTTCATTGATCTTACGCAGCCGTCGCGCCTTTCGAAATAGAGCTTCGACATCAATCGATTCTAGCTCGGTTTCTTCAGAATCTATGATCTCGTCAAAATCCATTATTCACTCGTTTTCTGATACCAGCACAATTCCCACGCCACCCAAAGCATAGACTGCCAGCCTATGTCGTCGGCGCATCGCGCCCCGCAAGCCGGCGGCCTACGCTACAATTGCCGCGATTCCTCTGCCTGCCGGCGACTTACAGCCGATAGAGCCCACCTGGCCTTATTAATCCGCTGTACATTTAGCGGCAGCGCCTGCAGCTGCGTCTTATACATTTGAAAGCGATCCTCACTGCCCTGCTCCTGCGCTTCTAAAAAGAGTTGTTGCACCTCCGCAAATAAACGCCGGATGCGTTCCAGACGAACGTCGAGTATCAGTCGCGCCAGTGAATCCGCTAACCGTTCTGGCTGGGCGCCTTTATCCGCCTCCGTCTCTAGCAATACATTGGCCCGGCTGAGCAACACATCGTCTAGACTATCGCACAATTCGTCCACAGTGACAACCGAACGCTCGCGTACTTGTTGTCGTAAGTGCGAGAGTAGCGCCTTGTCTTCAGGAAGGCTGAAATCCAGTTCACTCACGATTGGCTGATCTTGTGCGCGCAGGCGTTGGTCTACCTGGCGCATAAGCTGCGGCTGTCGCAAACATTGGCGCAAATAGTCGGCTTCGCGCATATCGGTCGCCAGCCGTCCGCCGCTGATCGCCACCGAAGCGCCTGCGCGGCCGTTATCCCCAACAGGTCTTGTACCTGCCGCGGGGCGCTCCGCCTTCTGGCCCTGTGCCCGGCGCGCACTATTTGCGCGAGACATGTCTGCCATGGTGGACGCCAACGCCACCTGCTGCAGTGCTCGCTCGTCCACGCGTAAGATTCGTGAAAGCATCTGGCGGTAGTGATCCCGTTCCACCGGGTCCGGAATGTCGCCAATGAGCGGCATCACCTGTCGCACGGCGTCTGCCTTGGCCTTGGCGTCAGTCAGATCGATGCCCTGAGTTAACGTCTCAATCACGTAGGCCACCACGGGCCGCGCCTTCTCCAATAACCTGGGCCATAATGTCGGATCCTGGCGAATGATCTCGTCCGGATCCTGCCCTGCGGGCAGCGTCACAACGCGAATGTCGGCTTTCAGCCGTCCTTCATGGCGCACGAGGCCGCGGGCGTCAAAACGGACCTCAACTTCTCGGTCCAGCGTCTCGCGCGCCACCTCCAGGCTGCGCATCGTAGCCTGCACGCCGGCAGCATCGGCGTCCAGAGCGATGACGAAGCGCTTTGTATAGCGTTTCAGCAAGCCAAGTTGCGTATCCGTCAGCGCCGTACCCATTTGCGCCACGATATTGCGGAAACCCGCCTGCCAGCCCTGCATCACATCCATGTAACCTTCGACAATCACCGCCTGCCGCGCCTCGCGGATGTCGCGTTTGGCCATATCCAGGCCATAGAGCAGATTACCCTTGTCAAACAGAACCGTTTGTGGTGAATTGAGATACTTGGGGACGCCGTCTTTTTCCAGTGTTCGGGCGCCAAAGCCCACCACGCGCCCGCTCACGTCGCGAATGGGGATCATCAGCCGGTTGCGGAAACGATCGTAACGCGAGCCCTTTTCTAGATTCTCCGTGAGCAGCCCTACCTGCAGCAAATCGTCGTCGTCATAACCCTGGCCGTTGAAATGGGTGCGGCAGGCGTCCCAAGAAGCGAGCGCGAAGCCAACGCCAAAGATTTCCAGGGTTTCCGCCTCCAGTCCGCGCTCGTGCACATAGCTGCGGGCGTGCGCCGCCTGTGGGGCGTGCAGCAACAATTGCTGAAAGTAGCCAGTCGCCGACTGCAAGAGATCCGAAAGCCGCTCGTCCTCAGCTCGCTGTTCCCTGGCGGCCGGTGAAACCTCTTCCATCTGCACCCCGGCCCGCTGGGCTAGGTAGCGCAGCGCCTCCTTGAAAGCCCACGCTTCCCGCTTCATCACGTAGGAGAACAAGTCGCCCCCTTCGGCGCAGGCGCCAAAACAGCGCCAGGTCTGTGTATCGGGAAACACCACAAACGCCGGGGTGCGCGTATTCTGGTGGAACGGACAAAAACCGGTGTAATTACGGCCCGAACGCCGCAACTGGACGGTCTCCGAAACAACGTCGACGATATCTAACCGGTTTTTGAC
>JAICPS010000149.1 GCA_025929715.1 Anaerolineae bacterium
CCGCTCGCGTTCCACGATTAAGCGCACGGCCACCGACTGCACACGACCGGCCGAAAGCCGGCCGCGCACCTTTCGCCACAGCAGCGGGCTCAGCTTGTAGCCCACCAGGCGGTCGAGGATGCGGCGCGCCTGCTGTGCGTCCACGCGGTCCATATCGATATCGCGCGGCATTTTGAACGCCGCCTGAATCGCCGGTTTTGTGATTTCCTGAAAGACAACGCGGCGAGTGCGCTCAGGCTCCATCTCGGCGGCTTCGCGAACGTGCCAGGCAATCGCCTCCCCTTCGCGATCGGGATCCGTTGCCAGAAATATAACTTCTGCCTTCTGCGCAGCTTTCTTAAGCTGCTTCATCGTGTCACGCTTTTCATTTGGAACGCGGTATTCCGGTTCAAAATTGTTCTCCACGTCCACGCTAAGCCGCGACTTCAAAAGATCGCGAATGTGCCCGACGCTCGACTTAACCGTATAGCCGCTACCCAGGTAACGGCCTATCGTGCGCGCCTTCGCGGGTGATTCGACAATAACCAGCTTGCCAGACCGTCGTTCCTGCGGTTTGCTGATCTCCGGCTTCGGCAGATGCTGGTGCGCGGCTGTATACCCCATCTTGTAGATCGTGCCCCCACAGACGGGACACGTGCCGCGCGTGCCTGGAGAACCTCCGGCGGAATATTCCGCCTGCGGATCTTGTATCACGCGTTTTTCTTTGCATTTCAGGCAATAGCCAATTAATTCCGTTTCTGCTTTCTTGTCAGACATTCGTTAGCTGTATTTCTCCAGTTTCGTTCCCTGTAAACGATCTACCAGCTGCTTGACCTCAGGAATCCTGTCCTTATGTACAACAAGCAGGGCGTCTTCCATATTAACGACGATAAAACCCTCTAAGCCAATCACCGCCATTAACTTCTCATCTTCGTAGTTCAACAAAAGGCTGTCGCCTGTGTCAATGGCCATGACGAGCCCTTCTTCTACATTTTCCTGGTTGTCATGCGAGCTCGAAGCCCCGCGGTCCGCCGCGACCGCCTCCTTCAAAGCGTACAATGTGCCCGGGTCGCTCCAACCCATTTCGCCATGAAGGACAACCGCCTGTTCTGGAGCCACGTGAGTCAGAATAGCATCGTCAAAACTAATTACCTCAAGTTCCGAATACTGCTCCTGCAACACCTGCTCGTATCGCGAGCCGCCGATAGCCTGTTGAATTTGATCGAGCGTCTCGGCCATCGCCGGCTGGTGTTCACGATAAAGTTTTTGCACGAATCCAATCGTCGTCACGAAATAGCCCGTATTCCAGACGTAACGTCCTTGTTTGTACATCTCCTGCGCTACTTCGAGCGGTGGTCTGTACCGCCACGATTGGAAAGCAAAGTAGGGCCGTGCCTGGATTTCACCCAACTTTTCTCCAAGGCCAATCCAGCCCAGATTTTCATTTGCAAAGCGTGGCGTCTCGCCCATGAATACGATCTGCGCCGCTTGCCGCGCCAGCAGCGTCTCGGCTGCCTTTAATAGGTCAAGAAACGTTTCCGCATCATTCATATAGCTGTCACCCCACAGGATCGCTACCGCTTCTGAAGAATCGGTCGACGCCCGTGCAAGGTGCGCCATTGCCAGCCCCACGGCAGGCGCCAAATCGCGGCGCATTGGTTCGCCAATAACATTTTCTGCAGGCAATTCCGGTAACTGCTGGCGAATCGTGTCCTGATAGCGCTGATTGCTAGAGACAAAAATATTCTCCGGCCCATACGCATCGCGCACACGGCCGACGGCCAATTGCACCGTGGACTTTTCGCCGAGAATTGGCTCGAACTGTTTTGGAGACGCCTGGCGGCTTAAGGGCCAGAGGCGCCGTCCTGTGCCGCCGGCAAAGATCACTATTTTCATCGCCCTTCGTCAATGCGATAAGCTGGAGCCGGTTCCCGCGCCAGCACGTACCGCATTCCACCAACCTGCTGCACCATACCCTTCAGTTCCATAATCGCCAGCGTGCTGCTCACCTTTGCGCTGCTCATGCCTGACGCCCGGACAATCTCGTCCACGTGCGATGGTTCCGGCGATAGGTGTTTCAGCAAAGTCGCTTCTTCAGCCGTTTCAGGCATCGCCATCTGCACTACCACCTGCTGCGGCACCATGGTTAGGTTCAACTCGTCCAGAATATCGTCTACCGACATTACCAGTTTAGCGCCTTGCTGAATCAAACGATTGGCGCCGGCGCTGGTATAGCTGTTAACGTTCCCTGGAACGGCAAAGACCTCGCGATTATGCTCGACCGCAAAATCGGCCGTTATCAAGGCCCCGCTCCTCTTACCGGCTTCGACCACAACAACGCCCAGCGACAGGCCGCTGATGATCCGATTCCGCGGCGGAAAATTCTTCGCGTCCGGCTGCGTTCCCAGCGCGTAGTCGGAGATGATCGCTCCCTGGCGCTCCTTGATTATTCGCCGCGCCAGGTCACGGTGTTCAGGTGGATACAGGCAGTCGATGCCGGAGCCCAGAACCGCTAGCGTGCGTCCACCCATCTCCACCGCCGTCTTATGAGCAATTCCGTCAATACCACGAGCCAGCCCGCTAACGATGGTAACGCCGTTGCGGACGAGACCCGTGACGAGCTCACGTACGATCTGCTTCCCATACGGCGACAGGCGCCGCGTGCCCACAACGGCGACCGCCCAGCGATCCGCCTCCACAATCTCTCCGGCGACATACAACACCGGCGGAGGCGCGGGTATCTCACGCAGGTAGCGCGGATAACCTTCCGATTCCCATGTCAGAACCGTGACGCCGGCATCTGTAACACGTTGTAGATACGCGTCCAGATCGACTTCAGAGCGAGTTTCTATAAAAGTAGCTATCGCGCGCCGGTCGAGCCCGATACGTTCGAGATCGCGTTCACTTGCTCTCCAGGCGGCACTCACATCCTTATAAGTGTCGAGCAACGCCTGGAGCTTTGCAGGCCCAATCCCTTTCACCAGATTGAAGCCCAACCAATACTTCAGGTCGGTCATGGCAGTTACAATAGACTGTCAGTGGTCAGGTGTCAAGAAGCTGCCGCGCCGCACATTGGTCATCCTGAGTGCAACAAAGCATCTGGGCGTCCCCTACTCCGCCAGCAAGCCGGGCAGCAGTCGCACGATCATTTTCCCTTTATCCAGATCTACTTTCAGCACTACTTCCTCGATGTTTGGCAAAAGTATTTCCCCCCGATCGCCCTGAATGACAAAAACCTCGTTGGCGCCCGTCTCCAGAACCTCGATCAACGTACCCAGTGATTCTCCCTCATCGGTTACGACCTCAAGACCCTCCAGGTCGAAATGAAACACCTCGTCCACGTCCAGAGGAATCGCTTCGTCCGCCGGAACAAGTAACCACATCCCGCGCAAGACTTCCAGGTCATCACGCGATTCGTAGTCACCCAGTCGCAACAAGACGTTACCCTTATGAAATCGGACGCTGCGGATTGGCAGCATCTGCGGCGCAGGATCGGCTGGATCGCGTGCGAGGAATACACGCTCCAACCAGGTAAAGCGCTCTGGAAGCTGCGTATGTACCGCCGCGCTCATCTCCCCTCGGATTCCATGAGGACGAGTAAGGCGCCCGATTACCAGAAATCCAGGCTCGGCGGCTGGCTCCCCTGAACCCTCTTTATCCGACATCTGAGCCCACTGTTATGAATGTCGTCATCCTGAGTGACGTGAAGGATCTCGAACCGGCTTTCCGTGACAACTCAATCTATGATTTCCAGCGTCACCCGCTTACCCCGGCGACCGCCGGCGACGTCGACCAGCGTGCGCATAGCGTTCACCACGCGACCGCCTTTGCCGATAACGCGCCCCATATCCGAGTCGTCCACCGTTAGTTCGAGCACCACCATTGACGAACCTTCCACCTCATTCACGCGAACGCTCTCGGGATTATCCACCAGGGATTTCGCAATATACTCCACCAGTTCCTTCACGTGAATACCTCCATTTGGCTGCTTTCAGTTCGGTGATTACGGGACCGTGTCAGTAAGAGCTTATTCCTCTTCAACTGCGGCTGCTGTTGCAGTCGCTACCGGCGCAGCCGTGGCAACCGCCTGCGTCGCCTCGGCGACGGCCCGAGCATCCGCGCCGAGCGCTGTTCCGCCCTCAAATTCGGCAACCAGCGTATCGAGGTTCTCTCCGGCGTTCAGCCGGCTCAGCCGCTTATATGTGCCCTGTAGCTTTAATAGCCGTTTCACGGCGTCGGAAGGCTGTGCGCCGACGCTTAACCAATAAAGCGCCCGGCTCTCGTTGATGTCGAAAGTGCCTGGGTCCGTAAGCGGGTTGAAATTACCAATGCGCTCGACGATGCGCCCATCACGCTTGGCCTCCACGTCGGCCACGACGACGCGGTAATAAGGTTGTCCCTTCTTGCCCACACGGGCTAAACGAATACGAAGCATGCTCTATATGTCTCCAGATTTGTTCTTCTATCTAAAACCACCAAACAGGTTGGCGATACCGCGATTTCCACGGCCTTGCTTAAATTGCTTCATCACGCGCTGCATCTCACGGAACTGCTTGAGCAGGGCGTTGACATCCTGCACGGACGTCCCTGAACCCGATGCAACACGACGCTTGCGGCTCGCCTTTAGAATGCGCGGGTTGCGGCGCTCTTCCAACGTCATCGAGCGGATGATTGCCTCTATTCGGCCCATCTCACTCTCGGCATTGCTAAGATCGACGTCTCCAGCCATGCGGTTCATACCAGGTATCATCTCCATGAGCTGCCCAATCGGCCCCAGGCGCTTGATTTGCTGCATCTGTTTCAAGAAATCTTCCAAAGTAAATTCGCCTGACAGTAGCTTCTCGCTCGCCTGTCGCGCATCTTCCTCGTCCATCTCTGTCTGGGCCTTTTCGATGAGGGTGAGCACGTCACCCATTCCCAGAATGCGGCTCGCCATGCGATCCGGATGGAAGACCTCAAACGCGTCAAGCTTTTCGCCTGTCGCCAGAAACTTGATCGGGACGTCGGTCACTTCACGCATCGAAATCGCAGCGCCGCCGCGAGCGTCGCCGTCGATCTTCGTCATGATCAGGCCGGTAAGGTCGACAGCTTTGTCAAAATCGGACGCCACCCTGACTGCCTCCTGCCCGGTCATGGCATCGGCAATAAGCAACGTCTCAATTGGGCGCACGTTATCCCTGATGGACTTGATTTCGTCCATCATTTTCTCGTCAATGTTCAGGCGTCCAGCCGTGTCAATAATAACGGTTGTTAGTCCCTGTTCTGTTGCGAAGCGCACCGCTTTTTGCGCCAGTCGCGGCGGATTGGCGCCCGGTCCTTCGCTGTAAACCGGCACGTCGAGCTGTCGCCCCAACGTTTCCAATTGGTCAATCGCCGCCGGTCGATAAACGTCGGCAGCGACCAGCAAAGGGCGGCGACCGTCGCGTCGCAGATGCAGCGCCAGCTTCGCAGCCGTCGTGGTTTTGCCTGAACCCTGCAAACCTACCAACATGATGATTGCCGGCGATTGCATACCCAAATTCAGGCGCCCGGGCTCGCCAAGCGTCTGTATCAATTCCTCATGAACGATCTTGACTACCTGCTGGCCCGGCGTCAGGCTGCGCATTACTTCGTGTCCTACCGAGCGTTCGCGGACACGCTTGACAAACTCTTTTACGACCTTGAAATTAACGTCCGCCTCCAGCAGCGCCAGGCGTACTTCGCGCATAGCGGTGTCGACGTCAGCTTCCGTCAACTTGCCACGTCGCTGCAGGTTTTCAAAAACCGTTTGTAGGCGATTTCCTAACGATTCAAACATAGAAACGTTTCTCTACTTCAAAGGGACAAACAAAGATGGCCCAACCACAAAGCTAGAAATTCTAACCCAGGCGGGCCACAAGGTCAAATTTGATGACCTATGGTAGATTTTGCAAATTGTTCACTCAGCTTGAGCTTACCAGCTCTTCTTCCAGCCCCTGCGCCATTAGCTCGGCAGCCCGCTCACGAAGCTGCTCGGCACGGTCTACATTTTCCCACGGAGCGTCAATGTCGTCACGGCCAAAGTGCCCATAGGCCGCTGTAGCGCGATAGATGGGCCGGCGCAAGTCTAGCTCCCGGATAATTGCGCCGGGACGCAGATCAAAATTCTCCTCGATCAGTTGCACCAGCGCTTCTGCAGGCAAACTTCCCGTTCCAAACGTCTCCACGTTGACGCTCAGTGGATGGGCGATGCCGATGGCGTAAGCAACCTGCACCTCGCAGCGCTCGGCAAGCCCGGCGGCGACAATATTCTTGGCTACCCATCTTGCCGCGTATGCCGCGCTGCGATCCACTTTGGTGCAATCCTTCCCGCTGAAAGCTCCGCCCCCGTGACGACCCATTCCCCCATATGTGTCCACAATAATCTTGCGCCCCGTGACACCCGCATCGCCCATCGGTCCCCCAATGGCAAAGCGGCCGGTGGGATTAACAAAGATTTGAAGGTCAGCGTCGACCATGTCATCGGGTAAGACTGGTTCAATAACCTGCTGGATGATTTCGTTCCGAATCGTATCTTGATCGACCTCGGGCGCGTGCTGCGCGCTGATCAAAACCGTGTGAATGCGCCGTGGCTTGCCGTGGCTGTATTCCACCGTCACCTGCGATTTACCATCGGGTCGTAGCCACCTCAGAATGTCCTCTTTACGAACCTGCGCCAGTCTCCTCGTGAGATCATGAGCCAGCTGAATGGGCAGCGGCATCAGCGTCTCCGTTTCATTACACGCAAAGCCAAACATCATCCCCTGATCGCCCGCGCCAATTGCGTTTATCTCGGCCTCTTCATTCCCATTCGAGCGATATTCCAGCGCCGTATTGACCCCCTGCGCGATATCAGGACTCTGGCTGGCAATAGACACAAGAACGCCGCAAGTACTGCCGTCAAATCCTTTGTCGCTACTGTCGTAACCTATCTCGCGCACGACCTGCCGTACCAGTTCGTCGATGTTGACGAAAGCCGTTGTGGTAATCTCGCCCATCACCGCAATAAATCCGGTCTTCGTAGCGGTTTCACAAGCAACACGGCCATTGGGATCTTGCTCCATAACCGCGTCCAGAATGGCGTCACTAATTTGATCGCACATTTTATCTGGATGACCTTCCGTAACTGACTCCGAGGTAAACAGGAGCTTCGGGGCGGACATAAACGTTGTACTCATGATTCAATTCCTCCAAACTCTCGCTCGTTCCAGCCACGCAGCAGGACTACCGGGCCGAGTAAACAACGCACGCAAACAACGACGAAAAAAGCCTCTTGACGGACAAGAGGCTTCCATAGTGAACATTATGACCTCTTATCGTCCAGCATCCGCTGTCGGAGTTAGCACCGTTCCCTCTGGGGGGTTGCTGCAGCTTCATCGGGCCGATCCCTCTGCTGCTCTGGATAAGAGTATACAATTAGAAAAGACGCCTCGAGTATAGCGTAATGCACTTCGGTGTCAAACAGAATGCCGAACTTTGCTCAGGCAGTAAGACAGGTCGTAAGGTCCACACCAAAGGCCCGTTTTAGCGCCTTACTACCAGGATCCAGGCGGCTCCGGCATCCCTAGAATATTATAGCCTGCGTCCACGTAGACTACCTCGCCCGTAACGCCGCTCCCCAGGTCGCTGCACAGCCAGAGCGCCGTCTTTGCGACCTCATCTTGATCCACATTGCGGCGTAGCGGCGCCCGTTCTTCTACGTATCGCAACATCTTGCGAATGCCCGCGACGCCCGCCGCCGACAACGTCTTGATAGGCCCCGCAGAGATAGCGTTAACCCGGATTCCATCGGGCCCAAGATCTGCGGCGAGATAGCGAACACTGGCTTCAAGCGCGGCTTTGGCGACGCCCATTACGTTGTAATTCGGCACCACCTTTTCCGCCCCATAATAAGTCATAGTCAGTACGCTCCCGCCATTTCTCATCATCGGGGCCGCCGCCCGCGTCAGTGCTATCAGGCTATAAGCGCTTGTTTCCAGGGCTGTAGCAAACCCGCTGCGGCTGGTAGCTACGAAACGCCCTGTCAACTCTTCCTGCGGGGCAAAAGCGATGGAATGAATCAAGACGTCAATCTCGCCGAACTTATCAGCGGCCATACCAAACAGCTCGCCGATCTCCTCGTCGTTATTTACGTCGCATTTTTCCACGAAGCTAACGCCAATCGACTCGGCAAGCGGCATCACACGCCGCTCCAACTGTGGAATGCCGTAGCTGATCCCGATTTCCGCTCCGTGCTGATACAGCTGTTGGGCAATCCCCCAGGCAATCGACCGATGGTTGGCAATGCCAAAGACCAGCGCCTTTTTTCCCTCCAATAACTTCATAAATCCTCCTACATCTGTCATTCTGGCGGTTAGCAAGAACCAACTTTACTTAGCGAGTGCGCTGGCATGTCTATGCCCGGGAAACGTAAGGATTGTGCCTTATCCAGAATCTCCACGGCATAGAATGCCATGGTTCCGGCATATTTCCCAGACCAATGCGGGGACCGGCAGCAATTGCGTCATCCCCTACAACTTCGTCAGCCTCAATCCATATAACACTATCCGCTCCGTAAAGACTCGCGCCGTTCAACTCCCTCTCTATGCCTAGCGCCTGAGTCAGTTTTGCCGGCCCATTTGTCCATTCCCACTCTGGGCGCTGACGCCGTTTAGCCATCACTTCCAGCCCTTCCATCGGCTCAAGGGCCCGGATCAAAACCGCGTTCGCCATGCCCTCTGCGCCAGTCACGACGTTAAACATCCAGTGCATCCCATACGTGAAGTAAACGTAGGCAAATCCTGGCGGGCCAAACATGACCGCCGTGCGACTGGTCGGCCGGCCCTTGTTGGCCGAGCCATGGCACCCGAGATCCGGCTCGTCGCTGTCACAGTATGCTTCAGCCTCCACGATCCTGCCACCGATACGCCGGCCCTGATCAAAATGCACCAGGCGCGCACCAAGTAGCCGTCGTGCGACCGTTCGCGCAGATCGCGCGTAAAAGGTCTGTGGCAGTTGCCGCGGGCTTCTCACGCGACGACGCTCGCCGGCTTCTCAATCTTCGGGCACCAGACGGTAAACGACGTTCCCTGGCCAGGTGCGGAATGCAGCTCGAATGTCCCGCCGTAAATCTCCAGAATTTCCTTGCTGATTGACGGGCCCAGACCCGTCCGCGGCGCTCCGCTACATAGCGCGGCCTCTCCACGGCAACATCTGTCAAACGGTCGTGGAATTTCAGACGAGCTAATACCGGGTCCCTTGTCCTCGACGCGTAACCACACCATCGGGCGTCCCTCTTTAAGGGCCGTGCACGTCTCCACGTGTTCCCGGCCGCCCGGCGGCGAATATGCCAGCGCATTCGGCAGCAGGCTTCTCAACACCTGCAATAATAACGAAATCGCTTCTCCAAAGCTGTCGAGGATTGCCAAC
>JAICPS010000563.1 GCA_025929715.1 Anaerolineae bacterium
CATGCACAGCGGCGCGCAGCAATTCCAGTTGACGATGATTTTTGAGCCGGAAAAGCTCAGCATGATCCTGGTGGACGACGGCAAGGGGTTTGAGCCGCAAAGCCAGGAAGGGAAGGGCCTGGGGCTGCTGACGATGCACGATCGCGCCCGCTCCAGCGGCGGCGCGCTCTCCATTCAGTCGAGTGCGCAACGCGGGACGCGCATCGAGCTGACGGTGCCGGTGCGCAACGAAGAGACAATCGGCGAATAGGTCTGAAAGACCGGGGCAAACATGCCTAACAAGTATGCCTACTAATATGCCTATACGCGTGATGATCGTGGACGATCATTTGCTGGTAAGGCGGGGCGTCTCAAGTTTACTTTCGATGTGCGACGACGTGGAAATCGTGGCCGAAGCCGAACACGCCGTGGGCCTATTGGCCAAAGTCCAGGCGGTGCAGCCGGACGTAGTGCTGATGGACATTCGCATGCCGGGAATCGAGGGCATCCAGGCCACGCGGCAGCTGCTGAAGGCGCTGCCTGACCTTCGCGTGATCATTCTTACAACCTACGACGACGACGAGCACATCTTTGGCGCGCTGCGCGCCGGGGCGCACGCCATTTTGCTGAAGAATAGCTCTTACGATCAACTGGTAGACACGGTACGCACGGTGGCGCAGGGCAAATCTTACCTGGCGCCAGACCTAGTGGACCGCGTCCGCACGCAGTTCGCGGCCCTATCCAAGATCGCCGTGCGCACGGAGCTGGGCATCACGGAGCTGGAGCTGGAAATCATCACCCTGATGGCCGAAGGCGCCTCCAACCGCGAAATCGCCGAAGCGCTGCACTGGAGCGAGTCTACGGTGAAGCGCAAGATTGAGAATGTGTTCGGCAAGCTGCAGGTGACGAATCGGATTCAGGCGGTGGCGGAGGCGATTCGGTTGGGGTTGATTTAAGTTCTTTTGTTGTTCCCTACCAAAGCAGTATTGGGCGGATTCTGTATGGTCATGAATGATGAAACGATAGACGAAGTTCTAGAAACGGTAACCCGGAATCTAGATGAAGCGAAATATTCCGAGGCCGCACAGAATATGCTCGAAATCGCGCAGACTCAACTAAGTAACGATCACTGGAGAAAGGTCGGGCGGATCCTGGGATACTTTCCTCCTGAAATGAGGAACGCAAACAAAGACCTCCTATACATCGAAGGTCATTGGTTCCTATCAACACATCAGTATCCGGATGCGATCCGGAGTTTCGGGAAGGCAAAGCTCCTCTATGGAGTCAACGACGCGGAGATGGCCCTGAAGTGCTGTCTGGCTTTAGTCCGCTTATATCATTTACAAGAAGATTTCCGGACTGCCCACCACCAGATCGAGGAAGCTGAGGCGCTACTACACAACAGTGATGATGATTTTATACGCGCGAGGTATTTCTCGCGGTTGGCAGAACTTGCTCCGGATATTGGACAGTTGAGCAAAAGTCAGGAATATGCTCGCGAATCACTCGCCATCTACCGCTTTCATGCGGATATTGAAGGGCAATTTAACTCATTGATGCAGCTGGCGATTACTTCGAGACAGATGGGCAATTTCCCGGATGCAGGCAGCTACTTGCGGCTTGCCGAACACTGCTTTAACACAGGGAGTGTCAATTCTCGACTTTTTGCTCGGATTTTAAACGCGAAGGCGCACCTTCACTGGTACCGAGGTGAATTTGAAGCAGCAGCTCGACACGCGATAGAGCTTGAGGCCTTTGCCGACGAGCATAATTTGCGAAATCAAAGGGTCTTTGCCCGACTTCTTCTTGGCAACATTCACCGGGCATCCGGTGAATATGGCGCGGCGAAGGCAATTTATGACAAAGCGCGGGAACTAGCGATTCAGACTGGATATGAATCATTTACGCAGTGGATTGACATACACGAAGCATGGCTTAAGGCCTTGAACCGCGAGTTAAGTCAGGCGCGAACGCTAATTCAAGCCGCCCAGCAGACAACAGATCCAGGCCAGATGGCGAGCTTCAATATCTTCCTGGCAGTCCTTAACATTTTGGAAAGCCAGGCTAAGGCGGCTGAAGATCTCCTGTTGTATTCGCTGGATTTCTACGAAAACTCGGGAGACGCGCTTTCAGTCCACGTGATTAAGCTGTATTTAGCTCTCGTCTATAAGAAGGTGGGCCGGGAGATTAAGGCGTTAAATTACCTCGAACAGGCGCTGCTCTGGCTATTTCAGCAGAACATCGACTACTTCCCTCATTGGTGGCACCCAGGACTGGTGAGCGAGGTATCCGTTTATGCTATCAGCACCGGAATCTATCCTGACCTGGCCGAGCGTATGCTTGTGAATCGAGTAGGCCAGGCCTCTCTCTCACCGTTACAAGAACTGCTTGCTCACGAAAATGAGGCCATCGTTCAAAGAGCACAGCGCGTTGTGCGGCTGATCGACAAAGGTCAGGCCCCGGCAATACTTAAAAAGCTGGCCGCGTCCCCGGCGAAAAAAATTATTGAAGAGCTCGTCACAACTGGCTATCTAAACTCAGATAATCTGGATGATTTGGCGGCTTTTCTCGGAACAGGAAAACGCGGGACCCGAATCAATGCCAGTATTATTGCCGTGTTCGCGCTGTATCTTCAAGACAAGCGGCGCGATGAGATATCAAATGCACTCGGTCTAGCAGAAAGCACCGTACGTAACTATATTACCTTCATCTATCGCCAGTTCGATCTACCGCTGACCGATTATCCAGACCCGCAAGAGCGTCAGATTCAACTGCGCAACCTGGCCGTCGGCAAGGGATTTATTCGCCAAGGACAGCTCACTTAAGTCCTCAGTTGTCCTATATTTTCAGCTGAATCTCTCTGAATTGCGGACAGAGCTCAGGACCGTTTCAACTCCCCTCATTAACCCAATCATGTATCATTCCGACTGAGTAGCGATTTATCCTTCCTTGGCCGTCGGGCTCGACGATTAACGTAGATCTCGATAATTACCAGCGGATGTGATCTCTCTGCCTCTGGGTGTGGCGGTAGCAGTGAAGTTGAGTTAAAGCATCATCTGAATCGTTTAGGGTCGGTCAGCCTGCGTTTTTGTAGGCCTGGCGGAGCCAGGTTAGCACCTC
>JAICPS010000510.1 GCA_025929715.1 Anaerolineae bacterium
AATCTTGTGAGCGAGCGTGCGGGTGATCACTATGAAGTGCTGGTTTACTTATACCCGCGCAGCGTTGGCGCCTTCAGTCCTGGGGCAGCCTACTGGGTGATTTTTGTGTCGCTTGGTCCGGTCGATCCCGCGCTATGGACGCCTGGCGCTGTGACGTCGACACCAAGTCCGACGCCCACACCATATACTATGCCAACGCCCGACCCTGCCGGCGTTGTAACAGCAACGCCTGTCAGCTATCCCAAGCCAGAGCCTGTATCGACGCCATACCCATAACGTTGGCGAAGCTCCTGATCTCGCCCGAACGAAGTTCGGACAATCTCCAATCTCTGTTAGCCCTACCGGCCCTTTTCACCCGCTTGAAATCCTGACAATGTGACTGAATCGCTATGGTTCCGGTCGCATTTGGTTTAATATAGTCGTGTGCATCCATACGCTGATTCTTGTGCTATGGATACCCATGCAACTGTATTGGAGGTCGTGCCGCAAAACCGAAGATGAATCATCAGTCTCCCATTCGCGCCTTCATCCTAATCGTCGCCATACTTCTGCTCGCCGTTTCCGCCGCCCGCGCTGCCGGCGGAAATAGCGATACAAACGCGGCCGGCGGCCTGGCTGCCCTTGACGGCCTCGCCGTCGACTTTGATCGCGTCGTACACGTCCCGGAAGGTCTGCAATACGCCGCGCTGCAGGCGCTGGCACACGACGCCCCCGCCGCACTGGCATACGACCACTACACGGTAACCGTGCTCGAAACGTACGAAGACTGGGCGTACGTCGCGTGGGCACACCTCGTTCTCATTCCCAGCGCCATCCTCGACAGCAACTGGACCCTGCCTCTGGCCCCCGAAGACCCTCTCGACATCATTGCCTCTCGCGACGACAACGGCGCCTGGCAGGCTTTTGTCAAGACCGAGGCGACGCTGCCCTTGCTGCAGGATGCCGTTCCCGCCGATTTCATGGACCTTACTCCCGCCCCGCCGGAAGAGAGCTACCTGTTCCCCTGGACCGCCGGTCAGTCCTGGGGCGTCTCCCAGGGTTGGCACAGTTCTGCCATCGACTTCTTCCCCCTTTCCTTCGGCAACCCACCCGTTCACGGCGCCATCCTCGCCATGGGTTCCGGATCCCTCTCCCAGGTGTGCAACGACGGCGCCCAGGCCCACCTGCGCATCAATCATGGCGGCGTCACCTCCGGCTATCTGCACCTCGACGCCAACACGCTGCGTGCCCACGACCTGAATCAAAGCGTGCCTCGCGGGCGCTTCCTCGGCGTTATCTACGACGGCGATGCCATCTTCGATCCCAACCCCTACTGCACCGGCGGCTCCAATTGGCAATACGCCACGCCTTGCGGCTGTGGCACCGGCGCCCACGTCCATTTCTCCAGCAGCGACACGGGCATCACCGTGGACGGCTACAATCTCTATGCCGTGGGCGCGTCAGGCGGCAATTATGTCTCGACCAACGTGCGCGACGACGGCCCGCCGCCCCCGCCGCCGACTGCCGTGACAACCGTCAATACAGCCGCCATCAACCCTGCCTATACACCGCAATGCGGCAGCGGCTGGAAGCAAATCGGCGGCTACGACGGCGCCAGCGCCTACCTGACCCTCAACACCAACCAGACCGCCCAATCCACCAATTGGGGCGAGTGGGCGCCGAATCTTCCCCAGAGCGGGCGTTACCAGGTCGCCGCCTACATCCCCGACCACGAGCCCATCTACTGGGATTGTGGCACAGTCGACCGCACCATCAACGCCGACACCTCGGACGCCCGCTACCAGATAACTCACGTCGGCGGCGTCGCCACCGTCTCCGGCAACCAGGCGTCCCTCGCCGACCAGTGGCTGCCGCTCGGAATCTTCCGCTTCAACCAGGGCACGTCCGGTCACGTGCGTCTCGCCGACCTCAACGGCGAAGAAAACCTCTCGCGCACAGTCAGCTTCAGCGCCATGCGATTCATCCTGCAGCCGCCCGACACTCCCACCGGCGTCAGCGCCGTCGACGGCGCCGTCGTCGATCATATCCGCGTCTCCTGGAACGCCGCCGTCGGCGCCACCGGCTACGGCATCTACCGCGCCGTGTCCGAGAGCTCCACAGCCACTCAAATCGGCTCATCGACCAGCCTGGTCTACGATGACAGCACCGCCGCCCCCGGCGTCACCTACTTCTACACCGTCAAAGCCACCAACCCCGCCGGCGCCAGCCCCTTCAGCGCCGCCGACCAGGGCTCACTCAGCGGCCCCTACGCCCTCTTCCTCCCCACCATCGCTCGCTAATCTCGCCCGAACGCAGTTCGGTCATTCACCAATCTCCTCTAGCCCCACCGGCCGCTTCTCCCGCAGGGACTTTTGCGCCGCCAGGCCCATCACCACCGGGATGCGGCCATCTTCGCCGGTTACCGCGGTTGGCGCGCCGCTCGTGACCGCGTCCACAAACGCCTGCATCTCGGCGATGTAGGAATCGAGGTAGCGTTCAAGGAAAAAGTAGTAGGGTAGGGAGGCGTGCAGGCCGTCCTGGTTGGCCAAGACGTGGGTGTCCGGCCGCTCGTTGGAGACGGCCACCATGCCTTCGGAGCCAAACACTTCCACGCGCTGGTCGTAGCCGTACACGGCGCGGCGGCTGTTGTCGATGGTTCCTATGACCCCGTTGTCGAAGGTGAGCGTGATCACCGCCGTGTCGATGTCTCCGGCCTTGCCAATAGCCGGATCCACCAGCACGGCGCCTGTTGCATAGATTTCGTGCACTTCGCCGCCCACCAGGTAGCGGGCCATGTCGAAATCGTGGATGGTCATATCCAGGAAAAGGCCGCCGGATACCTTAATGTACTCGATGGGCGGCGGCGCGGGGTCGCGGCTGGTGATGCGCAGAATTTGCGGTTGGCCGATCTTGCCGGCGGCGACCATCTCGCGCACTTTACGGAAATTGGCGTCGAAACGGCGGTTAAAACCCACCTGTAACCTGACGCCGGCATCGGCGACCGCTGCCAGCGCGCGGTCGATGCGCGCCAGGTCGAAGTCAATCGGTTTTTCGCAGAAAATCTCTTTCCCGGCCGACGCCGCTTCCTCGATAATCTGCGCGTGCGTGTCGGATGCCGAGGCGATGACGATGGCGTCGATATTCTTGTCGTCCAGAAGATGCCGGTAATCCACAACCACCTTTGGCACGTTCAGCCGCGCGGCAATCTCTTCGGCGGCGGGCAAATAAACGTCGGCCACCGCCGCCAGACAGGAGCCAGGTATTCGCCTGGCGATAGACTCCGCGTGAATCTTGCCAATGCGTCCGGCTCCGATCAGGCCAATGGTTAACGTGTTCATATTTTACCCTTCGTTTCAAACGCCCTTTACACAGAGATTCACAGAGCTTTTGCACAGAGGTACACAAAGAAATTGTCTCAGTGTAACTCCGTGTAGAACTCAGTGTATCTCTGTGTAACCAGCGACCGTACTCCTCTTCTATCGGCATTGCATGTTGTTCATAGATCCATTGAGCAATTACAAACCGAGCCTCCGCAGATACGCCCGG
>JAICPS010000025.1 GCA_025929715.1 Anaerolineae bacterium
CGATCTTGTCCTGGCCCTCAGTCACTCGCACACCTTCTGCCTAGCCGAAAAGAAACAGCCGATTAATCATAACCGTAGATGATAACACAAAGCAGGCGGACCTACGCCGGCCCGCCTGCTCGTTAACTCACCGGAGTCGAACCCAGTGCTTAGCTGTCAGTACCTGATTCGGTGTCCGTATCAGTGTCCGTCTCCGTATCTGTCTCACTGTCTGTGCCCATATTCATGTCCGTTGCCTCCCAGTAGCCTCGGAGATCCGCGTCCCAATCCGTTTCGACTTCTGGATTCCAGTCGTCGAGATCAAGACCAGGAGCGTTTTCGAGTTCTTCTTCGGTGGCGTCCAGCATGAATGACTCTTCTTCAGCGTCGTCCTCAACGGTTACGTCGATCTGGAAGGCCTGCCAAGGGATCGCGACCTGTTTCTCGCCAATACCCAGGAAGCCGCCCACGTCTACGATCGCATAGGCGACCTGGCCGGCGTTGACATCGATCAAGACGTCCTCAATTTCACCTAAATCGTCACCTTCGGAGTTGGTCAGGTTGAAGTCACCAAACTCACCGAGCTGGATTAGGTCAGCAAACTCTGATGGGATGGTAACGTCTTCGTCGCCCACAGCCTGATCGTCGAGGATGGAACCTTCTTCATCGAGCATAGTGGCATCGAAAGCGGTCTGTTCGGCCAGCGCCGTATCTCCACTGTAAACGAGACTTATTTCACCGTCGCCGGGGGCGCCATCGTCAGCGTCGGCGCCTACCGTTCCACTAACCACGTTAATCGAATCCCAACTCAGAGCAACTGTGTTGGCTGGGCCAACAGAAGGGTCGTCCTGCAAGGTGTCGTCGGTGGCGGCGTCGTCAGCAGTATCATCAGTAGTCGCGTCGTCGTCAGTGGTCAGGTCGTCATCGACAGCACCATCACCTATAGCTAACGATTCCACAATAACGTACTTTACGGCGCCGCTTTCGTCGACGAGAAGCTCATCAACTATCGCCATTTGCTCACCAGCGTCGTCTACAAGGCTCATACCAACCAACTCGCCGGCGCGAATGACGAAGTTACCCATTGTCTGGGTATCCAAATCACCGGTGTCGTCGCCAGTGTCGTCGGCCGCGTCTTCCGGAGTTGCCTCGGCTGTTGGCTCAGTCGTCGCTGTGATTACTTCAGTCGGCTCGGCAGTCGGCTCAGTTTCAGTCGTCTTAGTCATTTCCTCGGTATCAGTGATTACCACTTCCGGGGTGTCGTCCAGACCGTCGTCAACAGCGCCATCGTCAAGCCCATCATCAAGTCCCTCGTCGCCGACGAGCGGGGTCGAATCGACGAGCGGCGTTTCATCCCCCAGCCCACCACCGCCACCTTCCTGGTCAGTCGCGTCACAACCAACCATAAGTACGGCCGCGAGAATTAGCGGGAGAATTAATGAAAACCAATATCGTGCTCTTCTTCTTTCTACCATTACGAATACCTCCATATCTGTAGGTTTGCACTAGTAATACACAGAGGCGTCGCTTATCCAATCTCTAACGCTTGCGACGTTTCGTTGGATAATTTCCTCATGTGCAGGCTCCCTCATGACTACGGGCCAATCGTAGAACAGATTAGACAGCCGCAAAATGGGTGAATTCCCTACCAAAGGCCACAATAAAACCCCATTTAGCGGCTGACCATTGGCCGCCGAGAAGCCGCACTAGCAATATGGCTTTATATTGTAGAAAGGGGCGTCCCCACTCAACTTACGCTCTATAAACGAACCCAATTTACTGTACGCCTAAGACGAAAATAAAGCGATAGAAACCGATTGGATGGGTGGTTATACCCTATGTATATCCCTCTGGAAGCCGTTTTGTGTCTATGGCACATTGAAGTGAGTTTGGCCACATGGTAAGTTAACCACACGATATTTTATGTTTGCGGCGCCAGTACTTGAGTACTAGAATTAACAGGTACTGCGGTACTTGAATTTACAGAGAAAAGACAGTACCTCGCGCCCGCGTAGTCGCTTATTTTTATGCTATTCTGATAATGGGTCACATCCCAGACCAACCAGTGAGTGGCGTAAGCCAGGCATAGGGAACTGCGTTTCAGGCAAGTAAGCGCCGGTGATGGAGAGGCGCAGCAACGCCGCCTGTTGGCTCCCTCTGTTTTGGGGCTTTGACGTCGTTAAATCTCGACGGCGCGGCAACCAGGTTTTACCGTAGCCAGCCCAAGCTCAGCGCTGTAGATGATGGTGTTGGCTACCGAAATTCGCCAGGACCCTTTAGCTTTCACAAGCGGCGAATGGTTTC
Organism: Anaerolineae bacterium; assembly: GCA_025929715.1. Lineage (GTDB taxonomy): Bacteria > Chloroflexota > Anaerolineae > Promineifilales > Promineifilaceae > JAAYYY01. The sequence continues at coordinate 2,284 of JAICPS010000025.1, forward strand.
GCACAGTGTTCAGACCATCGAAATAGTTGCGAAACGCGGAGCCAGCAGGGGAGAAGCCAGGGGGACCGGCAACGGGAGAACAACGATGCTGCCAAGCGATCCAACCTACCAAGAGTTCATCTTACTGCAACGGAACCGAGTTCTTCTCTTCCGCCGCCACTACCAGATAGCCAAACGGGTCTTCGATATCTTCATCTGCCTGAGCAGTTTACCGATTATCCTTCCTATTGGTTTATTCATCGCGTTAGCAATCTGGATCGACGATCCGGGCCCCATCCTCTTTCGCCAGTTGCGAACAGGGAAGGGCGGCAACCGCTTCGCCATGTACAAATTTCGGACGATGGTCACAAACGCGGAAGAGCTGAAGCAGAAGTACGCGCACCTTAATGAGCTGACCTGGCCTGACTTCAAGATCTCCGAGGACCCTCGCGTCACCCGCGTCGGCCGCTTGTTGCGAAGGACGAGCCTCGACGAGTTGCCACAGATTTTAAACGTGCTAAAAGGAAACATGAGTCTGGTCGGCCCGCGGCCCACGTCGTTCGACGTCACAACTTACTCACTGTGGCACACAGAGCGCCTGGAGGTCCTCCCGGGTATTACGGGGTTGTGGCAAGTCAGCGGTCGCAGCGATATCGATTTTAACGAAAGATTGCGCCTGGACGTGGAATATATCGAGCGACAGAGCTTCATGCTGGACCTTCAAATCCTCTTTCGAACCGTTTTCGCGCTGTTTAGTCAGCGTGGCGCTTACTGATTTAACATAGCTATAGCTTACTGGACGCGGAATAAGATGGCATTAAGAGTAAGTTATTTTGTTAGTTAAGAGGCGATAATAACAACATAGCGAACATCAAGGACAGAGGTATGAGACGACTACAGATTGCCATCATGGTCTTAATCGGATGGCTTTTCTTTTTCTACAACATCGAACGACTCAGCGAGCCAATCAACATAGCGTCATTCGTCTATGTCCTCGTGGCGCTCTCGTGCATCTTCGTCATTCTCACGCCGGCATACCAGTTGCAATTGCACTGGATCTTTGCGGGCATTGTGCCTATCTACATTGTTCTAAAAATCTATTTTGATTATCCCTTCTTTGGCAGCAACTTACCGATAACGGTCACAGAGTTTGTAGCCATTGCCGTGACGCTCGTACTCAGCCGCATGGTGATGCAAGGCGTTGCCGGCGCCCGCGAAGCAGTGGCGGAGCTTACGTTGAGCCAGCTTCGCGAAGGCTTTCCTTTTGAGGCGGGACAAAGCCTGATCTACCGGGAGATTCGCCGGGCGCGGCTCAACGATCGTCCCCTGGCGCTGCTTGCAATATCTCCAGAAAAGGACTCGCTTGCAGTGGCTATTGACCGCTTCGTTAAGGAAGCCCAGGAAGAGATTATGACGCGCTACGTGGATGCTCGCATCGCAAATATGCTTCTGGACGAACTCCAGGATTTCAACATTGTGACGCAACGCAATGATCACTTCATTGCCCTGCTGGCAGAAACGAGCCCCGAAAACGTCGAACGAACCATAAAGCAGTTGCGTGCTGCCTCAGCCGAAAAGCTTGGCGTGCAATTGAAGATTGGTCATGCACTTTTTCCGAGTGAGGCTGTGACGTTTGAGCAATTGGTATCGAATGCTGAACGCCGGATGATAGATCCTACGCACCGACTGCGCGTAGACGATGGCCTTCCCGGCGAAGCAGCAACAGTGAACACATAAGAGAGGGTCATAGAGAGCCATGGAAAAGCGAGAAATAATCCGAATTGCTCGTCGTTGGTGGTGGCTGGTTATTCTTGGCGCAATTGCTGCCGGGACAGCCTCGTTCTGGGTAAGCCAGGGAAATACCGACGTTTACGAAGCTTCGTCACGCCTGATTATCGGACCGGGTGTAGACAGTCCCAGTCCCGATCTGGACGACTTGCGAGCCGGCGGGCAGCTATTACGCACATACGCCGAGCTTCCAACCACTGTTCCACTGTTGCAAGGCATCATTGACCGGCTGAATCTGGACATGACTCCGGCAAAACTGCGCGAAATGATCGAGATACGCGCCAGCGAAGAGACGCAGATTCTAACGATTTACGTTCGCGCCCCTGACGCCGGTGACGCTATCCGAATCGCCAACGAAGTCGGCGAGTCTCTTGTGGCCGTGAGCCCTTCTGCCGAAGGAACCGCAGCCAGCACGATCAATGAGCAGATGTGCGCGCAGGCGGTGCAGCTAGAAAATTCGATACCAGAAACGCAAGACCGGATTGATGAACTCGAGCAGCAACTGCAACAGGCCAGCGACAGTGAGTCAAGAAGGCTTATTGCGGATCGACTCGACCGTGAGCAGGATCGTCTTACGGACACGAACCGCACACTGGCGATTCTCTATGAATCCCTGCAGAACGCTGCAACCAACCAGGTCAAGATCATCGAGCCGGCAGTCACCGCGACTCCTGTCGCCTCGCTACTTGGCTTGAAGGTGCTGATTGGGGTGTTGCTGGGCGTTGTCCTGAGTCTCATCGCCATCTTTAGCTATGAGTATTTGTCGGACAACGTAGACACGATTCAGGATGGCAGCCACGTCGAAGGCGTTCCCGTGCTGGGCAGGCTGGCGCCGCACGGTCCATTGGGCCAATCAGGTCGCGAGCGACTGGTGGTGCAATATGCGCCTGAATCGCAAACAGCAGAAGACTATCGCATGATGGGCATCAAGCTACTATATGCCGGCGCGGGGAGACAGGCGCCACGCTCGATGTTAATCTCAAGCGTCGATCCCCTTGTCGACGTAGGCGAAAGCGCCGCTAATCTGGCAGTGGTGTTGGCAGAGACCGGCAAACGAGTCATTTTGGTTGATGCCAATCTGCACCGGCCGACGATTGGTCAATACTTTGACGTCGTTCATCGCTGTGGCCTTACCGACGTTCTAACCGGCGAGTGCCAGGCGCTAGATGTCGCGACGATTGACTGGGTCCCTGGGCTATCGGTCTTGCCCAGCGGCTCGGTGACCTACGATGCTTTTGTCCTCCTGGCTTCGCCAAAGATGACCAATCTGGTTGAGGCGCTGGAAGCGCAGGCGGATGTCGTGCTCATTGCTGGTTCCACCATCTCCTCTTTCGCCCACTCCCTGTTCCTCGCTTCGCGGGTTGGGGGCGTCATACTATTGGCCGAAGCCGGCAAGACGCGGCGCAAGGCTCTGGCGAATGCCGCGGTAAGCCTGCGTTCGGTGGACGCCCACGTCATCGGCACCTTATTGCACAAGGGACAGCGCTTTGCTGCGGGCAAGACGCGCCTTGCGCGCCAGTCACGTCCAGACCAAGACGAGGCGACCATGCCAGAGGCCTTCCCTAAAGGCGAATTCGAGCCGGTACTCCAACATCCGCGTGCCAGCGGCGATGACAATCCCCGTGCAAGCGACCGTGCAGGCGAGGAGGAGTTCCCGTGGCCGTCAGAGTAAGGGATCTATCCGCACGATACGGTCGGTGTTTGGGCCGCGGAAGTAAAGTCTCAGGCGTCTGCGCCTATGGTTGACTTCGGCACAACGCAGGAGTCGGTCGCGCCAGAAATCCCGGCGCAAGGCGCAACGTCAGACATCGACGGAACGTCAGACATTGACCGTGCTAGCCAGCGACACATTCGGGGCTCTACGATATTGCTTGTCGGCCGGATTATTTCGCTGGCGCTCAATTTTGGCGTACAGGTATTGACCGTGCGCTACCTTACCAAGAGCGACTACGGGGCCTTTGCCTATGCCCTTTCAATAGCGTCCATTGGCGCGAGCATCTCGCTTTTCGGACTCGATAAAGCCGTCACGCGCTTCATCCCGATCTATCACGAAAAGGGCGATCTACGCAAAATGCTTGGTACGGTGGTGATGACCCTGGGCACGATCATTGGCATCGGATTGGCGCTTATTTTCATTGTCACAGGATTGCGCGCCGTCTGGGGTGCATACGTGGTAAACGATCCCACTGCCCTCTCACTGCTGGTGATCATGATTGCGCTGGCGCCGATGCAAGCCATGGACAGCTGGTTTCAGGGTATGTTCGCCGTTTTCGCCAAACCGCAGGCTATCTTCTTTCGCCGGCACGTGTTAGGCCCGTTGCTTCGGCTGTTAGCGGTGCTCGTCGTCATTCTTAGCGGCGCGACTGTATATACGCTGGCTGTGGGTTATCTGATCGGCGGGCTACTAGGCCTGCTAGCGTACCTTACCATGCTCTGGCAGTTGCTGCGCGAGAACAAGTTGCTGGCAGGTTCCTTGATTCGCAACCTGGACATACCCTTTCGCGAAGTGTTCAGTTTCAGCAGCCCACTGCTCACCAGCGATGTCGTTACTATTCTCAGAAGTTCGATGGTCATTGTGTTTCTGGAATATTTCACCACCACGACCGAGGTTGCAGAGTTACGCGCGGTGCTACCCGTCGCGGGATTGAATCTGGTAGTCATGCAGAGCTTCAAATACCTGTTTACGCCCCTGGCAGCTCGACTGTTCGCCCGTGAAGACAAGCAGGGTCTCAACAATCTTTACTGGCGCACGGCTATCTGGATCGCAGTATTTAGTTTTCCGATTTTCGCCGTTTCATTCTCGCTGGCGCAGCCGCTAACCATTCTAATCTTTGAAGAGCGCTACGCTAGCTCGGGCATCATCCTCGCAATATTGGCGCTGGGCAATTACTTCAATGCGGCCGTTGGACTCAATTCCTACACGCTGCGAGTATACGGAAAGGTGCGCTACATCGTGGGCATCGACCTGGCTTCTGGCCTACTCAGTGTTGCCTTCAGTCTGTTACTCATTCCGCGGTATGGCGCTATAGGAGCGGCGATTGCCGTTTCCGCCACCCTGATCATTTACAACTTACTGAACCACGCGGGGCTATCACTAGGCACAGAGATTGACCTGTTCCAGTGGCGATATCTCCGGGTATACGCCAGCATAATTGCCAGCGCAGCGCTACTCTGGCTTTTCGACGCGCTTCTCGAGCCCCATTTCGGCATAAGTTTTGCCCTGACAGCGCTCGTCAGTATTGTGCTGCTGCGTATTAACCGCGAGGTCATGGACGTCGAAGTAATGTTTCCTGAATTGAAGCGACTGCCATTGTTGCGCACGTTGATGATGACGAAGGTAGAAGCGTGATTACGTTCGAACGCTTGCAAAAGCAAGAAGTCGAGAACGTTAGGCTGAAAAGAAATCGGCTGCGTGTGGCCTATATCATGTCGCGCTTCCCGAAGCTGACCGAAACCTTCGTCTTGAATGAAATGCTGGCGATGAAGCAAAAAGTAGGCGCAGTCGAAATATACCCGCTGATGAAGGAAAACGCGGCGGTGGTTCATACTGATGCAGCAATGCTGGTAGAGGAGGCGCATTACACGCCTTTCGTGTCTGCGCCGATTCTGCGCGCCAACCTGGAGGCGCTGCGACAGCAGCCGGTTATCTACCGGCAAACGTTTCAGACACTCATACGCGAGACTCAGGGAAATCGCCACTTTTTAATGGCGAGCCTGGCGCTGTTTCCCAAAGCGGTCTATCTGGCGAAGCTGTTTAAGGCGCGTAGGATCGATCACATCCACGCCCACTTTGCCACGCACCCCGCGGCTGCAGCGTTTATCATCCACCGTCTCGCCGATATCCCGTTCAGTTTTACGGCTCATGGCTCCGACTTGCACCGCCACCAGGAGATGCTGTGCGCAAAGGTCGAGGAAGCAGCCTTTGTGACCACTATCTCCGAATACAATCGTCGCTTCATTCTGGACCATTGCGGCGAGGCAGTGGCGCCGCGACTGCACGTGATCCACTGCGGCGTGGATGTCGACCGGTTCCAGGCCAAAAGCCCGCTGGAAACCCTACACGCAGCTCAGGCTAATGGGCACGGAACATTCCAGATTTTGGCCATTGGGACGCTACATGAAGTAAAGGGACAGCGTTATTTGATTGACGCCATTGCGGTTCTACGCGACCAGGGCATCTACGTGGCCTGTGAGTTGGTGGGTGACGGCCCCGACAGAGATGCGCTCGAGCGACAGGTACGGCAGCGCGGCGTTGCGGATCGGGTCACATTTTTCGGCCACCGCTCGCGTGACCAGGTTATCGAACACCTCAAACACGCCGACCTGTTGGTGGCGCCCAGCGTACCCTCGTCCGACGGCAGGCGTGAAGGGATTCCCGTTGTGCTGATCGAGGCCATGGCCAGTGGCGTCCCCGTGGTCGCCAGCCGCCTGTCAGGCATCCCGGAATTGGTACAACACGAGAAGACCGGACTTCTCGCCGAACCGGCAGACGTAGACGGGCTGGCCGCAGCCATCAGGCGCCTTTTTACCGATCGCTCTCTGGCGCAGCAGCTCAGTTGTGAAGCACGGCGCTATATCGAAGCGGAGTTCAACCTGCACAAGAATACAAACGCGCTGGCACAGTTGTTTGCGGAGGTCAGGCAGTGAGTCTCGTGCTCTTCTGGACAGCCGTAGCGAGCATCATTTATAGCTACTTGCTCTTCCCGGTACTGGTCTTCCTGCGCGGGATCTTTGCGCCCCGTCCGCACCTTGAAGCCGACGTCCAGCCAACGGTTTCTATTATCGTTGCCGCGCACGACGAAGCGCCGGTTATCGGACGCAAGATCGAAAGCGTTCTGGCGTTGGATTATCCGAAAGAGTGCCTCGAACTCGTCGTTGCTTCTGATGGTTCCAGGGATGGGACCAACGAAATTGTGGCCGAATACGCGCAAGGCACGCGGCCATCCGAATGGCTAGGGTCTGGCGGCGTGCGTTTGCTAGCGCTGCCCCGGGTGGGCAAAGCGGCGGCGTTGAACGCCGCCGCATCGGCGGCCGAGGGTGAAATCCTGGTGTTTTCAGATGCCAACAGCATTTTCTCGCCGGGCAGCTTGCGGGCGTTGTTGCGGCCCTTCGCCGACCCCAGCGTCGGCGGCGTCGCCGGCAATCAATGCTACGTTTCCGACAACGGCAACGCCGCAGACACAGCCACGACCACCGGCAACGCCGGCGAGCGGCTGTACTGGGCCTTTGACCGCAAGCTCAAAGTATATGAAAGCCGCGCCGGCAACACAATTTCGGCCACCGGCGCGCTCTACGCGCTGCGTCGGTCTCTATTTCATGGCATCCCTGATGGTGTGACTGACGATTTTTACAACTCCGTCGGCGTCGTAGCGCAGGGCAGGCGTCTCGTCTTTGCGCCCGAGGCGGTCGTGCACGAAAAGGTTGCGGCAACGGGCAGGACAGAATTTCAGCGTAAAGTGCGGGTAATGACGCGTGGTCTCGCAGCGGTTGCGGCGCGGCGCGAACTACTGAATCCATCTCGTTACGGCTGGTACTCGTGGCAGGTGTTGTCGCACAAGGTGTTGCGTCGCCTGGTGATCTTCCCGCTCCTGATACTGGCTGTTGTGAGTCCGCGCCTGTGGCGCCGGGGCGCTCTGTACAAAATGGCTACTGCCGGGCAGGCAGCGCTTTATGGAGCTGCTGTGACGGGCTCGTTGATAGAACGGCGCGGTACACGAGTTCCAAGGGTTTTGGCCTTTCCCTATTATTTTGTGTTGGTGAACCTTGCCTCATTGATCGCCGCGATCAACTTGATCCGCGGCCGGCGCATCGCGCGATGGTAACTTCTAGCTCAGGTGACCGGCCCATTGAAAGTGCCCGTCACCTCTGGACGACGTCTGATGGTTCCAGCGAAGGTTAATTGAGAATGAGTGTCGAAAGCTATACTGGCACAACTTACAGCCCGCAAACCGATTCTGAAAATCGGCCTCTGCGATTACTGCTGCTTGTCTTGATGGTTTTGCTCGCAGCCGCTGGCGGAGGGTTGCTAGGCGGGACGCAGCCTTTGCTCGGCGCGCTATTGGTGTTGGCAGCAATCCTGGTACCCGCCCTAATAATGCAATCAGAAACTGCCACGATGACGGTAATCTTTATCCTGTACTCGAACATTGCCGTGGTAGCTAATAAATTTCACGGCGTACCCTATTTCGTGGCAGCTAGTTTCCCGTTCTTACTGTTTATTCCGCTGGCAAGTTATCTGGTCTTACAGCGAAAGCCGGTAATTCTACACCGATCCCTTCCCTTCCTATTCGCCTTCCTTGGTGTGCAATGTCTGGGAGCCGTCTTTTCGCGAGATACACAGGTCTCCGTCAGTGCAGTCATCGACTTTATTGTAGAAGGACTTGTCATCTACCTGTTGGTCACCAACGTCGTGCGCAGCCCCCGTACCCTGCGCCGCGTGACCTGGACCCTGCTTCTCGCCGGCGTCTTATTGGCCGGGATTCCCATCTGGCAGCAGCTAACCGGCACCTACGCCAATGATTACTGGGGCTATGCTCAACTTTCCGAGTCCGGATTTCGCACCGGAGAAATTTCGCTTTTCGGGGATGTACGGCAGTTCAAAGCGGCTGGCGCTATCGGAGAGCAAAACCGTTACGCGCAGGTAATGCTCATGCTTGTCCCCCTGGGGCTGTTTACCTTCTGGGCAGAACGCAAGGGCGGCCTCAGGATATTAGCCCTCGTAGCGACGATGCTCGCGCTGGTAGCTGTTGCAATTTCATTCTCGCGCGGCGCAGCCGTCGCACTCTTCCTGTTGCTCGTCGCGATGGTATTCATGCGGGCCATCAAGCTTTCGCGCTTCCTCCTCGTCCTCGCGGCCGTTGTTTTGTTGGTGATAGCGCTACCCGAATACCAGACGCGGATAGCAAGCCTCACAGACGTTACCGCGCTTGTTTCATCGGAAACTAGGCCCGCCGAAGTCGACACCTCGATAGAAGGACGCGCAACAGAGATGCTGGCGGCGGCGCTCGTATTCGCCGACTATCCGGTGATCGGTGTCGGACCGGCAATGTTTAAGTTTTACTCTCAGGATTATGGAAATCAGTTGGGTCTCCACGATCTGGAAGGGAACAGGGAAGCACATTCGCTCCCCCTGGACATCGCAGCCAACCACGGCGTTCTGGGGTTGTTGACATTCTTTGGCATCTTTGCCGTGGTTATCAACCAGTTGATGAAGGCGCGACAGCGTTGGGAAGAGAAAGATCCATATCTGGCGAAGATGGCAAGCGGCTATCTGCTGGCGCTTATGGCCTACCTCACGACCGGTCTGTTCCTGCACCTGGCCTACGCGCGCTATATGTGGCTGATTCTGGCTCTAGCAAGCTCGGCGGGCCACATTGCCCACTATTGGGATCCGAAGCGAGGCCAGCTAATGCAAGAGCCGGTAGAAGAAACATGACTGACTTCAACCTTCATGACCTCGTCGGAATCCGCCTGGTGGATGCTGGGCCCGCAGACGTGGCCGCTGTGTCGCGCCAGTTGGGGCCCATTCGTGCCCCGCTACAGCGCGCGCCTGAGATCGTCATTCGCTTTGTCGACCGTCTAGACACCCCTGCTCTGCGTTACGCCGAGCTAAAGCGCTCCGCCTTTAGCAACGAACAGTTTTTCGTGCTGCAGAGCAAGCACAAGGCGCCGGCTCGCGTTCAAATTCCTCTCGACCAGGTCGGCTGCCTTTGTGAGATTGTCTGCGAGCGTGGGATCCCGGCGGTGCCTTTCCTGATCCCGATTGTGAATCTTACAGCGTTGGCCAACGGCGCGCTGCCGCTGCACGCCGGCGCCTTTATCTATGATGGCGCGGGAACGCTCGTTACAGGATGGTCGAAGGGAGGCAAGACGGAAGCGTTGATGGGCTTCATGGCGCGCGGCGCTACCTATATCGCCGACGAGTGGACGTACCTCTATGACGGCGGACGCCAGATGTCAGGAATTCCCGAACCGATTCGGGTGTGGGATTGGCACTTGCGTGAAATGCCGGATTACCGCAGCCGCCTGCGCGGGCGGGAGCGCCTGAAGCTGGCGACGGCGGGAACGCTGGTGCGCGCGCTCGAGTGGGCTACTCCCAATGGACATGGAGGCGGTTCACTATCCAGACAGGTCCTTCTGCCTCTGCATCGCGTCAAGCCATTGCTGAAGAACCAGCAGGGGGCCAACATCCCGCCGCAGCGTTTCTTCGGCGAAGAGCGCTGTGCGTCGTCTGCACCGGTGGATCGTCTCTTTTTTGTGGTTAGCAGCGATTCGCCTGAGATCAATGTGGCGCCCATTGATCCTCTCGAAGTTGCAAAGCGTATGGTGTTTTCGTTGCAGGAAGAACAAAGGCGTTTTCTGTCCCTTTATAGGCAGTTTCGCTTTGCCTTCCCGGATTCAGCCAATGAGCTGCTCGACTCATCGCAGGAGCTGCAAGCACGACGCCTCCAAGAGATGCTGGCAGGAAAAGAAGCGTACGTCGTCACGCATCCGTACCCCGTTCCAATCAAAGAGATGGTGACGGCAATGGAGAGGGTCATAACGTGATAAAGCTACCGCTGAGAACGGCCCGCAGACGGGCTGTCAGAGCGCTGGGACGCAAGAGATTTAGAGAGAATTCTCTCCTTGAGATTCCTCTGCGTGCTCCGCGAACTCCGCGGTTCACCGTCGCCCTCGTCGGCGCCGACGGCGCCGGCAAGACGACGATGGCGCGGCGGCTTGAGCGCGACGCGCCCCAGCAGCCTGGCGACCTGCCGCTCAAATATCTGTACATGGGCGTCAGCCGCCAGGCCAGCAACCGTATGCTCCCCAGCACCTGGCTGATCTGGCGCTTAAAGCGCCTATCCGGCCGCGGCCGAGAAGAGGGCGGTCCCCCTGATCCCAACCGCAGGCGGAGTAGTTCGAAAGGGCAAGGCGCCAGCGGCGCCCGTAAAACGTCACCGCTTAAGCGGGCTTTTTCCCAGCTCAAGGAGGGCCTGTATATGGCCAATCTGCTGGCGGAAGAGTGGTTCCGGCAATTAGTAACCACGTACTTCCAGCTCCGCGGTTATATCGTCTTGTTCGATCGCCATTTCTTTTTGGACTACTACGCACACGACATCGACCGCAGACTGCTGACCTCTGACCATGACCATGCTGATGCCGCACGTTCCGATGGCCGTCCGCCGTCCGCCGTCCGCCGTTTTCATGGATTCTTGTTGCAGCATCTCTTCCCTAAACCAGACCTTGTGATTCTTTTAGACGCTCCGGCCGAGGTTCTATTCTCGCGCAAGCCCGAAGGAACGGTGGCGTTAATTGAAGGGCGACGCCAGGAGTACTGGCGCCTGAAAGATAAAGTGCCGCATTTCGTCGTGGTAGACGCGACGCTGCCGCAAGACGATGTCGCTGCCACGATCATCTCGCACATCCGCACTTTTCAGGCCGTAGGGGAGGTTCGCCTTGCATCGGCGCCTGCCACTGCGGGAGACGCCGACGGGCGACCGCGCGTACAGCGCGACACGCCCAAGGAGGTTGTTGCCGAGCGATGATACAGTCAGAAGTTTTGGCAGCGCAAGTGATAGATAAAGAAAAAAAGCCCACCGTATTGGTCACCGATGCAAACCGGGGCAGCGCCATTGCTATCATCCGCTCACTGTCACGCCAGGACTGGCGCACGATTGCCGCAGATAGTAAGGACGGCAGTCTTGGCTTCCATTCGCGCTATGCAGCGCGTACGCTGGTCTACCCATCGCCTACTCACGATGCCATGTCGTTCGCCAATTCCATTCTGGAAGTTGTTATTAAGGAACGCGTCGATCTTGTTATTCCGACGACGGACGACGCCATTCTGCCCCTGGCTCTCGCCCGCAAGAGGTTCGAAGGTCTATGTAAACTGGCTATCCCTGACGAGGAAGCGTTACGGCTGGTGACCGATAAACATGAGACGCTGGCGCTTGCCCGGGAACTGGGTGTACCCACCCCACCCACTTATGTGGCTACTACGGTCGAAGAAGCGCGCGACGTGGCGCATCTATTGCCGTGGCCCATGGTACTCAAAGCACAGCGCTCGCGTAGTCTGACATCAGACGGCGAAATCTTGAAGACCGGTCCAGTTGGATATGCCAACAACGTGAAAGAGCTGATCGAAGAGATCCAGCGCCTGCAGCAGTTCGGTCCTGTATTGGTCCAGAAATATTGTGAGGGCAGCGGGCTTGGCGTCGAGCTATTGGCCCACGAGGGACGTACGCTAGCCGCGTTCCAACACCGGCGGCTGGCGGAGATCCCTATCACAGGCGGCGCCAGCGCCTTGCGCGAAAGCGTTCCGCTTAATCCCGAGCTCTATGAATATAGCCGGCGGCTGGTGGAAGCGTTGCGATGGACCGGGCTGCTGATGGTGGAGTTCAAGGTAAGCAAGCATGAGACGACGTTGATGGAAATCAATGGTCGTGTATGGGGCTCGTTACCGCTGGCGGTTCATAGTGGGATGGATTTTCCGGCAAGACTGGCCGAGCTATACCGTCAGGGTCCGCCGCCGCCCGAAACGCCCCTTGCACGAGAGTATGCCGTTGGTGTCAGGGCCTGCAATTTGGAGCTTATGCTTTTGTGGATTGCACAGGTGGCAAGCGGACGGCGACGCTATGAATTTATCCCGCAACCGCAGCGCCGTGAGGCGTTCAGGGCGCTGCTCGGGCTGTTTGACCCGCGCCAGAAGTACGACCTTCAAGCATTCAGGGATCCCGTCCCGGGCTTCCTGCAGTTCTTTCGCGCGATACAAAAGCTGGGCCGAAAGGCACAGGCCAGCGTTTGAGAGGTTGTCGCATTGACCATGAAGTTACTGTCCCCTCTGGTCGAAAGTCCTATGGGACATCAGGTGTTAAGGGCGCTACAGCGGCTGGAAGCGCAGCGACCAAACCAGCTTCTGGTGCTCACTTATCACGCCGTAGAGAGTTTGGAATCGTTTGAGACGCAGATGAATTATCTGGCTGCTAATTACGAAATCGTGGGGATGATGGATGTGGTCGACGCCGTCGCCGCACGTAAAAGGTTGCCGCCGGCGGCGTTGTTAATCACGTTCGACGACGCCTACCGCAACTTTGCAGAATGCGCCTGGCCGGTGCTGCGTCGCAACGGGTTGCCGGTGACCTTGTTCGTGCCAACAGCGTTTCCAGGCCCGGAGGGCCGCACGCGAGCCGGAACGGCCGGCGACGCGCCGGGCCGTATTTATTGGTGGGATCGTCTGGAACATGCCCTGCTGACCACGACGCGGCGCAGCGATCTGGACACTCCGGTGGGCAGGCTGCCGATGGCAACAGCGGGGCAGCGGCGCGCTGCGCTAAGACGTCTGAAGCAATACATGTGGGATCTACCGCACACTGAAATCCTCGCCTGGCTCCATGAAATCTCCGATCGCCTGGCGGTTACCGCGCCCCGGTCAGAAGTCATGGCCTGGGATGAATTGCGGCATCTCAAAAGCCAGGGGGTCACGCTTGCTCCTCATAGCCGTACCCATCCAAAGATGAGTCGAATCACGGCCGAGCAAGCGCACGCCGAGGTCGCCGGCTCGCTGGCCGATCTGCAGCGAGAAACCGGTCCCGTCCTTCCTGTGTTCGCCTACCCGGGCGGTCATTACAACAAAGAAACTGTGAAAGCCCTGGAAAAGGAGAATTTTCTGCTGGGCTTTACGACGCTGCGCGGCACAAATTATCTCCCGACAGCGAGGAGGCTCGAACTTAGGCGAAACCATATCGCATCCAACGCAACACTCTCCGCTCTGCAGGCCAGATTGTTATATGGCGCAAGGCTACTCAATGGGTGGCACACCCTTCGCAAGAAGGGGCCTTTTCGAAAGAATACAAAAGGATATGAATCATGAATCCCGTCAGGAAACCAATCATTATCGTGGGTACCGGTCGCTGTGGCTCAACTCTATTTTTCCGCTTGTTGGCGATGCATCCGCGGCTCGGCTGGCTGTCCACCTTTAACGAGGTGCTTCCTGGTTGGCCGGTCGTGGCGCGGTTCTCCAATCTCTATCGCGTCCTTGAACTTGGCGAAACTGTGCGCCACCTGCCGTTTTTTCCCAAGCCGTTTGAAGCGTATCGCTTTTGGGAACATTACTTGCCCGGCTTTTCGCGACGCGACCGGCCGTTAGTCGCGGATGATGTACCGGCCGAGTCCATCGGCAAAATTAACGCAGTCGCCGCCGACATATTGCGTAATCAAGGCCGCACGCGAAGCCGTCTGCTGGTGAAAGTCACGGGTTGGTCGAGGATGGCTTACTTTGATCGCCTCTTTCCCGACGCCCTGTTCATCTGGATCGTTCGCGAGCATCGCGCCGTGCTCAGTTCGTGGGTGAAGGCCGGTTGGCTGGACGTTACAACCAGCCCTGAAAGCCCGCAATGGCAGTGGGGCTCGGTACCGGAAACTTACCGGAAATTGTGGTACGAGATGGGAGGCAGCCCACTGCTTTCGGCGGCGCTAAAAATCCAGATGGACCTGGACGATTTGCAGAAAGATTTCGAAAAATTCTCGCCGCCTGCCGGTTCGCGCGCCCTGCGCGTGCAATTTGAAGATTTGGTCACTCATCCGCGCGATGAGTTGCGGAAGGTATGTGATTTTGCAGACCTGGAATGGAACAAAACATTTGAAAAGGCAATTTCGAGCAAAGCGTATTACGACCCCAGCGACAAATGGCGTAAGCATCTTTCGGACGAAGAAGGCGAGATGATTCTCGAATTCTTTCGCCGAGCCGAACAGATGAAAATGCAGCCGCCCCTAAGCGCAGCGACCCAAGCGCCCCAGCCGGTAAGCGGAGCGGCCCCGGCGCTGAATTCTAACAGGAGCTTGGTCGAGTCTAAATGAATCGAACGATGACAGGACCCCTGGACCCAGATCAGGGATCGCTGAGCGGCAAAATCCGCTCTCAGTTTTTCTACAAAGCGTTGGACTCGGTGGCAACGGCGCCGCTTAGAGCAGACCAGCGTCTCACCGATCGCTTCTGGAAGCTGCTTAATCCGCGGTCGTCCAACTATGATCGGGTAGCGGCTGCGGTCAACGTGTTCGACGGACTGGCGCCCGGCGTCGCGGGCCGTTGGTCGCGACGCCTCCTCGACTACGGCCAGCTGCCTCTGGCGACGGCGCCTCTGGCGACGGCAGCCGGCTTCCGGAATGGGGCACAGAGCGACCGAAGTCGCCGGGGCGAACTTCATGCGTATGGATCAGGCGCCACTCTTTTTCTCCTGCAGGGAACCAGACGGGCGCTGATTCTCAAAGTCTACAGGCGCACGCTTGGCCGCAGTAGCGCAGGATTGATAAGCCTTGCTCGTTATTTTCGGCAGAAATATACGACTGTCTGCTCCTGGTACGGCGGCGGCCCTATCAACATTCTGCCTTCGTGGTACTTTATTTTGAACGCCCCTCTGCTGGCAACACCGGCAGTCGGCATGTTGCAGCCTTATATCGACGTCGAAATGAAAGACTTGTTCCTTGATTTTTCGACAAGCCAACTTCTGGGGATGTTGGAAGAAGACCCTGGTCTGGCGGCTCAGTTACGGTTTTTCAGTAAGCAAAGTCTGGCTGTGGCAGAGCGGGAAGGCCGCTGTCTGGACATCGTCGGCCGAGACAACGTCACTTTATTGCGGACGCCAGTAAGCGAAGCGACCGCTTCCGGCGAGCACGTCCTTACGATCCTTGACTATGGCGTGTTCGACCTTGCAGAAAAAAGAGTGGCGGCGCCGAAAGCTTATGACCACGTTATGTGGCGCCTGAATCGTTTAGAGAATTTGTTAAAGGAGATTGACATGTAGGAGCGCTTCGCGAAGCGTCCCTACTGTGGTGGTATCCAAGCGAGGATAAATGAGTTGCGAGTTCGTTTTCTACCCGTCGTTCTGGCAATTGCAATAGGACTGGTTATTACCTTGGCGTTGAGAAATGAAGGATTGATAGGCGGTTCCACCCCGACCGTAAGCGTGATAGTGACGCGGACGACAGCTACGCCTACGGCACTGGCGCCGGATGCCACGCTGCCGCCAACCACGACATCCGATTTCTTGGAGAAATCCGATATCTTCGGCACGGCAACGCCCGAAGCAACCCCTTCCCTTTATGCAGGATTGTGGTTGTCCCATGAAGAGGCAGCGCTACTTCCTACTGAAGGAGCAGCGTGGAACCAGTTACACTCTGTGGCGAACGAATCGGCGCTGCGCCAAGAGGAACCCGATCTTTACGACAAGGACGACGACGCCGACGTGCGCGTTCTGGCCAGCGCTCTGGTCTATGCGCGGATCGGAGATCCGACGTACCGCTCGGCGGTGCTGGACTCGATTGAGGCGGTTATTGATCTGGAATTCAATCCCGGGCGAACGTCAATTCTCTCAGTCGCCCGCAACTTGCCCGCCTATGTTATCGCGGCAGATCTGGTGAACCTTGCGCAGGACGAGACGTTGGACAATCGCTTTCGCTCATGGTTGCGCGAGCTGAGTGAAATAGAGTTCAGCGGCGATGGCGGCGCCCATACCATCGGCAGCTGTCATGAAACGCGGCCCAATAATTTTGGCAGCCACTGCGGAGCCGCCCGTGTGGCAATCGCCATGTATCTGGGAGACGAGCGGGAGGTTGAACGAGCAGCGACGGTTTTCCACGGCTGGTTGGGCAACCGCGAGGTATATAGCGGATTCGAGTATGGCCGTCTCACCTGGCAGGCTGACCCTGAGGAACCGGTGGGCATCAACCCGCCCGGAGCCACCAAAAATGGCCATGCGATTGCCGGAGCGCTGCCGGAAGAAATGCGACGTGGCAACAGCGATTTTCGTTGGCCCCCAAGAAGAACCGGCTACGCCTGGGAAGCGCTGCAAGGCGCGATTGTGCAGGCGGAGCTACTATCCCGGGCCGGCTATCCCACCTGGGAATGGGAAGATCAGGCGCTGCTACGTGCTGTCGAATTTCTTCATGAGCTTGGCTGGGAAGCCAACGGCGACGATGCCTGGCAGCCCTGGCTCATCAATTATGCTTATGGCGCCGATTTTCCCGCCGCAATGCCGGCGCGGCCTGGAAAAAACATGGGATGGACGGACTGGACTCACGGGCCAGCACGGGCGGCGCTAGTTTCTGAGACGGCAACGTCGAGAGAGACCCGACCATGAGTACTGGAATGCGCAGAAACTACTTAGTGACATTTGGCGTACTGAACGCCTTACTACTCGGTTTCATTTTCTTGTGGCCCACAAACGAAGCTGCCAGCACGTCACATGACGGTTACTGGGAGGCGCGGAAAGTGGATGACGGCATGGTTGGCGATCTGCAAGTCAGTGCGCTCACTTACGACACGGATCGCAGTCTCTTTTATGGCTTATTACAGGGGGCCGGCGAGTCGCCTGTTCTAACGTTCACCGTCCTTTCGCCGGACTTCGAATTGTTGGCGACCTGGCGCGTAGCCGGGGAACAATTAAGCAAGCCCCTGCTGTCATATAACGGGCAAAATGAACGCATTTACGTGTTAGACGGTGGTAGTAGGCAGCTCTTTTCGCTCGCCCCTGGAAGCGCATTTCTGCGCAGCGAAGCTCGCCTCGATTCGAATACCACGCAATCAGTGGCGGCGCGCGCCGCCGGGTTTGACGAGAACGGCGCTTTGCAAGTTGTGGACCAAGCGAACCAACGGCTGCTGACCTTCGCGCTGCCTGCACCAGGAAATGAGGTTACCACGTTAAGGCCAGTGGCGGAACAGGGCCTGCAAACGACGCAGAGTGAGCTTTTAGCCGAAGACCTTGACGTCCGCTCACTGTTTACGGTCGTCGATTCGCAGGTGAACATGGTTCAAGAAAACGGCCGTGTCGACGCCAGCCCCCCCGTGCGCCGCCTCATGGGCGCCATCACTGCCGGCGCCGCCCAAGCAGTCCTGGCCGCCCCCAGCCGGGACAGCACGGACGCCGCGGATGAGATGAGCCTATACCTGGCAGACGGCGGGGAAATCATTGAAATAACGTACCAGGCGCCGGTTACGGCAAGTCCCCTATATGAAGTCGTGGCAACGTTGACGCGCACAACCCACACGTATGAGTGGTCGCCGCCGAGCCCTGACCCGGCCGGTATTACTTATCTAGCAGATTCCGATCGGTTGCTGGTCAGCGACTCGGAGGTCAACGAAATAGACGGTCTGTACCAAGGCGTCAATCTGTATCTTACCGCGAAGAATGGCGCGCTGATGGGCTCTGATGATACGACCGACTTTACGGACGAACCCACTGGCATATCGGTTAATCCGGCGAACGGACATCTCTTCATCAGCGACGATGATGAGGACAAAATTTACCAACTCAACGGTCTGCCCAGCACGAGCGGGGCGGTCGCCATCATCCTGACAGTTCCTGCGAATGGCGATGCTGAAGGCGTCGCTTACGACAGCCAGGGCGATCATCTCTTCGTCGTCGACGGCGTGGACAGCGAGATATATGAATATGATCCGGGAAATGACGGCGTCTTTGCTACCGGGGACGACTTGGTGACAAATTTTGACGTGGGCAGCATGGGGCTGTCAGACCCTGAAGGCATCGCCTACGATGCGGATACAAACCATCTGCTCATTCTTGACAGCAGTGACGGGCAACTTGTAGAGGTAACAAAAAACGGTACGTGGCTGCGCACAATCGAGATCTCCGCCGAAGCCATGGATAAGCCGGCAGACCTGATCATGGTCCCAATGGGCTCCAATCCAACGGTGCGCACGATCTACGTGGTCGACCGCCAGGTGGACAACAACGACGATCCAGAAGAAAACGACGGGCTGCTGTTCGAGTTCCAAGTTGCGGCATATACAGATGGTCCCACGCCAACGCCGACCGATCCACCGCCGCCTACAAACACGCCCACATCGACAAATACGCCTATCCCACCGACGAATACGTCCACACCGACAAACACGCCTATCCCGCCGACCAATACGTCCACGCCGACCATTACGCCCATTCCATCAGATACACGTACCCCGACGTTCACTCCGACGAACACAGCTACGGCCGCCCCCAACCCGACAGTTACGCCTACGTTCACGCCGGCTGGACCCACTGCGACGCCGATTCCATTACCGACGGACACGCCGACGATGACTCCAATCCCATCGGCCACCCCGACCGCGACGTCGGAAACGCCACAGCCGACGTCGACGAGCACGGCGACGCCAACAGTTGCCCCTGTTCCACCTTATCGCTCCTTCTTCCCGGTGCTCGGTTTTCAGCTTTTTGGCTCCTGGGGTGAAGAAAACGATGGTTGCTCGGGCGCCTATCCACTATTCACCGACAGCCCATATCACTTCCTGGCTGAGGATCGCGACGACTGGTATCGATTTACAACGGAGCAAGATTCTGAAGTGACGATACAGCTTACAGAGTTCGCGCCGCTGTTGGGGCAAATCGCCGCCTACCGGGGCGAAAGCTGCGGCGCGGCAACGTTTTTGGCAAATAATGGCAGTAATAGCCTGGATAAGACCTTGGAGCTAGGCGCGCAGCCTGGCGGTAGTTTTTACGTGTACGTGAGCAACGACGGACCATTAAACAGTGTGTCGCCTTACTCGCTCATTGTCGAAACCAGGTAACCGGACGAGCTCGCTCGCGACTAGAGACCTCGCCTGGCGATATTTCTCGTCTACGGAGACAGCTATATGATTGGAAAAACTGTAGGACCCTATCGAATTGAATCCATTGCCGGTCGCAGCCGCACCGACGATCTGCTGGCAGCTACAACCGAAAATGGGCTGCCGGTGCTCTTACAACTATTCCGCGTGCCGCTTTCGTACCAGGCATTCGCGCGCGACCTGCGATGGACGCGAAATGTCGTCACGAAAATTGAGCACGAGGACATCGTGCCCATTGTAGGGGTAGAAAGGTTCGGCGAGGATTGGCTGCTGTTCCGGCTCCCACACAGGGAAGGAGTGACATTCCGCACGCACCTGTCGCAGATGCGAGATGAAAAAAAGGGTTACTCCGAAGAGGAAGCGCTGACCTTCACGAGCCGCCTCGCGTCGACCCTAGCTCCGGCTTTGCGAATGGGCATGGTCCACCGCTATCTGCAACCGCACAATATTCTGGTGCGTCCGGACGGTGCACCGGCGCTTCTGGGGCTGGATGTTCCCGCATCCCTGGCCAAAGTTCTTATTGCAGCTTCCGACGACGAATTTTTGGGATATCTGTCTCCTGAACAACGACTTGGCCTGCTGTTAGACGGACGGAGCAACATCTACAGCCTTGGTGTGCTGCTGTATGAAATGCTTACCTTGAATGCGAGCGACTTCTCCTGGAATCCTCAAACCCAGGAGCTGCCGCCGCTGAAAGA
>JAICPS010000419.1 GCA_025929715.1 Anaerolineae bacterium
ATCCGGCTGCGCTTCCCCCGCGGCGGGTGCCGCCGGTGAAATCGGGGTGACCGGCTCTGGGTCGCCTTCCGGATCCGGCGCCATCACGGGCGGCGGCGTCTTGCGCGGACGACCCCGCCGCCGCAAGCCGTCCGGGCCGCCTCGCTTCCAGGCATCCCACCAACGGTACAGCAACGTCCGTTTGATCCCCAAATCCCGGCTCAGCTCACTGACGTTCGTCCCGCCGTCGAGCCGCGCAACCACCTTCAGCTTGAACGCCGGGTCGTAATCCCGGCCCCGTCCCCGTGACATACAGCTCCCCTCCTGAGAACTGTCCCTAATTTAGTGTCTCAGTTCAGGGGTGCACTCCAATCCAGCTTCAACTATTTAAGGCAATGTTCCTTCTCTGAATAGGCAGCGCGCCGCCGCCTTTCTCCTTCCGCCGTGCTTTTCCCTAAAGTTAGTATAAGTCTTGCCCTTTCACGTCGCTGGTGCGATAATTTACCGACCGCCAGTTGTCAAACCGCCTCGCTGTTTCACCTGAGACGAAGGGAAGCGAACGCGGCTTGGCGACGTGACGGGAACGCTGCACATGGAGGCAGCAAGATGGTCCCGAATGAAATCTTGGCCGCATGGATGGTCGCCGCCACGACCGGACTTGCCGCTTTTGGAGGGCTCTCACTGCTTGACAATCGCTCTTCACCAAGCGGCTTGGAGGCTGAGCCTTTGCCGTTCTATCACCCCAACATCACCACGGCGTTGAGGCTCCCTCCTCCGGGCATTGCCTGGAGATCCCGCTTGGAAGCCACCGGGAGCCTGCCGGTTCGCCCAGCGGTGATCCTGTCAGGCTTGGGCGATGATGAAGTGGATGAAATGGGCCAGAGAGACAGGAGGAATGAACTGTCCGCAGACCCACTCGCGACTGTTTACGATCCCAAAGTGTTCCTGGGACCTTGAATTCGGAGTCCTGCTTCGTTGTCTGGATAGCTCCTGACAGCCTTGGTTCCAGACCTCGGCATCCATCAGGTCAGAAGCACACTCCAGAGCTGGGGCAGTGGCCGGCAAGATTGCATCAACTTGACGATGCGGCGGAGCCCTCGGGTGAACTAAGGGGTTCTGCTCATAAGGATAGCGGAAGATAGCGTGATGGTGAAAGAACGCTGCGATGGGACGCCACAGCTTAATCTGCGAGTGCCTCTGGAGCATCACGAGCGGGTGCACAAGGTGGTTGCACTGCTTCAGAGCACAGAAGCATTCGCGGCCCGTCTGGACGAATTGATGGCAACCGCGAGCGAGCCGCCCAAAGAGTCTTTTTTGTCCGAGGTTGTTGACCGGATAGAGCGCCTGGAGGCTGCCCTAGCAGTCCAAGTCGAGCTGAATGCCCGGCGCACAGCTAGTGATGCGAGCAATGCTGTCAAGCCGCCTGGTCGGGACCACTGATAAGAGAAACCTGGTTATGCTTTAACAGGTGAGGGGGCAAAGCCCAGCATCGATGACCCACCCCCGCCGCGGCCCCATAGGAGCATTGCCTCATGTCTGTTTCAGCGGTTCAGCCGGATGCGTCCGTTGGTCCCATTATCCGTCTTGTGGATGTCGATAAGTGGTTTGGCGAATTTCATGTGCTGAAGGGCATCAATCTGTCGGTCGCGCGGGGAGAGCGGATCGTCGTGTGCGGCCCTTCGGGGTCGGGCAAATCGACCATGATCCGCTGCATCAATCGCCTGGAAGAGCACCAGCGCGGGCAGATCATCGTGGATGGCGTCGAGGTGACGAACAATCTGAGGGATATCGAGGCCGTCCGGCGCGAGGTCGGCATGGTGTTTCAGCACTTCAACCTGTTTCCCCACCTCACCGTCCTGGAAAACTGCGCTCTGGCACCGATCTTGGTGCGCAAGACGCCGAAGGTCGAGGCTGAGGCGGCGGCGATGAAATATCTGGAGCGGGTGCGCATTCCCGAACAGGCGACCAAATATCCAGGGCAGCTTTCAGGCGGCCAGCAGCAGCGGGTAGCCATTGCGCGCTCCCTGTGCATGACCCCCAAGGTGATGCTGTTCGATGAGCCGACCTCGGCGCTCGATCCCGAGATGATCAAGGAAGTGCTCGATGTCATGATCGGTCTGGCGGAAGAGGGCATGACGATGCTGGTCGTCACCCACGAGATGGACTTTGCCCGCATGGTGGCACACCGCGTGGTGTTCATGGATCGGGGCGAGATCGTCGAGGCCGATACGCCGGAGGAATTCTTCCATCATCCCAAGACTGATCGCGCCAAGTTGTTCCTGAGCCAGATTCTGGAGCATTGAAGGGGCACCTATGACGATCCTACCGAAGTCCTCTATGGAAGAAATTTGAAAAAGAAACCAAAACGCGCTTCCTATTGATCCAGACAGCTCGGCTTTGGTGCGTAAACATTTAGCCGTAACTTCAATGCCTTAGCTTAACACAAGACCCACAAGACCCAAAGCGGTTGATGGTGTCCGGCCAGAACAGTACCGGTCAAGTCATCGAACCGTGCTCCACAGTCCTTGCACCGGTACCGTTGCCGGTGTCGCTGGGTTTCATCATGGCCATGGCGGATCACCGCGGCACTGGAACAGGCGGTGCAGCGAACTCCTTCAGGCCATCGATAGTGCCGGATCAGCTCAGAGCACTTGGCATGTAATCGTTCACATCCCCCCGAGGCAGCTGCCGATAAGGGCGGCGCTGGTATGCGGATCGTGGCCGATCTCCGCTGACTCATGAAAAGTTCTTGCCTTCGGGCACAAGAACGATTCGTCTCTTGGCATGCCGATGTTGAAGCCCGATGACCTAACTGAGATCACGCCTGATCTGGTCCGCGACTTGAACCGCGAGACGCTGGAGAGATTGGCGTTGCAGGTGGTCGACCTGGCCCTCCATCTGGCCAACCGCTTGAATCTGAACTCCTCGACCAGTTCGTGTCCGGCGTCGAGCGATGACCCCTATCGACGGCAGGCCGCGCGGGCGAAGGCCAAGACGGACAAGGAGCGGGACAGGGGCGACGGTGGCGATGAGGGTCCTTCCGGCGCCGCCACGGTGGTGCCATTGGAAAAGCCCCCGGCCAAACCGCCGGGCAAGCGGCCGGGCATGGCCGGTCACTGGCGGTCGCAGCCGATCGTAGCGACCGGCGAGGTCGACCACGCTCCCGTCCACTGCGCCTTGTGTGGCCAGGCGTTGGAGATGGTCGATCGCCACCATGTGGACAGCGCCCATCACGTGTACGACTTGGAGCGGGGGGACATGGCGCTGTCGGTCGTGTGCCGCAAGCACCGCTACTTTGCCGCCCGCTGCGCCTGCGGCCATGAGACGGTGGCGCGTCCGGCCGAAGGAAAAGGCTCCACGAGCGAGGGCCGCAAGCGGGACTTGGTCTTGACCGAGCGGAGCTTGGTCGGCCCGATGCTGGCGACGTTCATCGCCGCCCTGGCCAAACGCTTCCGCCACTCGCGGGCGAAGGTTCAGGAATTTCTGCGCGACTGGCGGGGTCTGGAACTGAGCGTGGCGACCATCAATCGCTGCGTCCACGAATTCGGTCTGGCCAGCGAGCCGGTGGTCGAGGACTTGATCACCGAGCTTCAACAGGCCGAGGTTTTGCACCTGGATGAAACGCCCTGGTACCAAACCGGTGTGTTGTTGTGGCTCTGGGTGGCCACGTCACGGACCGTTGTGGTCTTCCGCATCGGGAGCCGGAGCAAGGGCGACCTGGTCGCGATGATCGGCGAGGGATTTCTCGGCTGGCTGGTGAGCGATGGCTACCGCGCCTATCGCGACCATCCGCGCCGACAGCGCTGTCTGGCCCATCTCATTCGCAAAGCCGTAGCGCTGGCCACGGGGTTCTACCGGAACGGCTCCCAATTCGGCGGCGAGGTGGCGCGCGATCTGCGCGCCCTGATCAAGGCCGTCGCCGATGGCGCGGACGGGGAGCGCGTCAAGCGCCTCATCAGCCGCCTCAAATGGGGCTGCCAATGTCATCAGTACGAGACCGAAGAGAAGGTCCGGGCGCTGGCCCGCGAAATTCTTAACGACTGGGACGCGGTGATCGCCTTCGTCAACAATCCCAACCTACCGCCCACGAACAACGACGCCGAGCGGGCCCTGCGCCATGCCGTCATCGCCCGCCGTCTGAGCTTCGGCACACGAACCGACGAAGGCAGCCGCTTCTATGCCGCAGGCTTGAGTGTCATCGAAACCTGCCGCAAGCGTGGCGTCGATGTCTGGAACTACGTCCGCGACCTCATCACCGCAGCCAGAGCTGGCCTTCCTCACCCTCCCATTCCCACGGCAGTCCCCGTCTCCTGACCCGGGGGATGTGAATGATTACTCGAAGTGATATCAATGTTATAGCGGCGCAAAGACTCAGCCGCTTGGGCCTGCGTGGCCGCCAAGCAGAGGGTTGCGACCGCAAGGGAC
>JAICPS010000696.1 GCA_025929715.1 Anaerolineae bacterium
ACACGACGGCGGCTTGTTAGCGAAATCGGCGACGCCGGATGGGATGCCCAAATGGCCCGTCGCGGATCCGGAATGGGCCAGAAAGGAAGAGCTGGAAAATCCAATACAGTTTAATGGTCGTCAGCGCTCGCGAGTAATGGCCGCACCCGATGTTGGTGAGGACGATCTGCGCGCGGCGGCGCTGTCAGATGAAAGTGTGCGCTCATTTATTGACGGGCACGAGGTGGTGAAAGTGGTAGTCGTTCCGAGACGCCTCGTGAACATAGTTGTGCGCTGAACCTGCGCGCGCGGTTCACCGTTTTGATTACCTTGTTGCGAGCGTGAGTGGTGTTAGTTAGAATCAGCAGGCGCGTTTGCACCAGTGAGCTGTGCGGAGAGCGCGTGGACTACGAGCTGCTCCCCAGTCCCCAAGCGGGTAGTCCCGAGAGACCCCTTCGAGCCTTCAATGAAAGAATGTCCAGCCTGCCGGCGCTGCTTCCCCGATGACATAAATCATTGTCCTCAGGACGGCGATGCCACCACTCAGTCGCTGCTGGGCGAACCTATCCTTGACGCTCGTTATCAACTGGAGAGACGTCTCGGGCAAGGCGGGATGGGCGTAGTCTTTCAGGCCCGTCATATTTTTCTTAAGACATCCCACGCCATCAAAGTGATCTTGCCGGACCTCGTCGGCAACGATCCGATGCTCGTCACTCGCTTCCGTCAAGAGGCGTTGGCTGCAGCTGCCATCCGTCATCCCAACATTATTGCCGTTACCGATTTCGGCGTTGTGCGCGGCACGATGCCGTTTTTGGTGATGGAGTTTGTCAAAGGCAAGTCGTTGCAGGAGTTGCTCGCGGAAGAGGGGCCCATGCCGCCGCGACGCGCACTTGAATTGATGAACGCCATCGGCGCCGGTGTTTCTGCCGCGCACCGCCAAAACATCGTGCATCGAGATCTGAAGCCCTTGAACATCATGACTCAGGACAATATGTCCGCCGCTGAGGGTGTGAAGATTCTCGATTTCGGTTTGGCTAAGATCAAATCCGGGGAACTACTGGGCTCATTTGTGCAGGCCAAGACCACCGGCTTGATGGGTTCGCCATTTTATATGGCGCCGGAACAGTGGTCCGACGAAGAGCCGGATTCGCGCGCCGACGTCTACAGTCTGGGCATCATTCTTTATCAAATGCTGGCGGGCGATGTGCCGTTTAAGGGCACGGCGATTCCGTCGATCATGAGGAAGCATCTGACACTGCCACCTCCAAGCTTTCAATCGATTGGCGTGCAGATTGACCCGGCGATTGAGGCGGTGGTGCGCCACGCCCTGGAAAAAGACCTTGCCGCCCGCACACCGTCCGTAGGCGAGTTTCTGATCGAATTGCGCAACGCTGTTAACGCTACGCCCGACACCGCACCCAAACCTCGCGACACTGATCAACTCGATCCCAACCGAACTTTAGTTTCACCTCTAGCTGGTACCAATCCGGAAGCCGAGCCAGGACAACAAACCAACGTTCACGAGCCTCGTCAGTCGTTACCCGAATTCGGTAGTAAGACTGCTGTGGCTGACGATGGCCAAACCGGGAAAGTCACCTCAGCCGACGCCTATAAGTCGGAACAGGAAGCGCGCGATCGTGCGGCGCGTGAAGAGTTGGCGCGCGAAGCTGAAGCGCGGCGAGAAGCAGAAGACGCTGCTGCCCGCACCAGGAGAGCCGAAGAAGACCGGCTGCGAAAAGAAAGAGAGGAAAAGGAAGAGCGCGAGCGTCTCCAACGGGAGCAGCTCGAACGCGTGGCGCGGCAAGCCAGTGATTTGGAAGAGCGACTCGCACGACTCTCAACCAGCCTGCCTCCCGCTGCTGGAGCTGTAGATCCGGAAGCAACACAGTTGCATCGATCCGGAATCCCCGCCGCGGGCATCACGGGTGCCGAGCGGGGGCAGAGATTACATGTTGAGATTCCTCAGAAACCACGAAACACCCTGCTCTATGCCATTGGTGCCGTGGTCGCATTATTGTTCCTGGCTGGGGCTATCACGGCTTATGTGATGACGAGATCAGATCCAATTGTTACTGATCCCGACCTTCCTTCACCTTCGCCAAGCACACCGCCGCCAACGTTCAAGGCGGATCTCGTTGAGATCCCGGGTGGCAGTTTTCAGATGGGCCGAAACGATGGGCCCGTGCAGGAGCGTCCCGCACATTCGGTTACAGTTAAAACATTCTTTCTGGATCG
>JAICPS010000728.1 GCA_025929715.1 Anaerolineae bacterium
CAGCATGACAGCGATGACCGAATCCTATGAGTACATTGGCGAGGTCGAAATTTTCGTGCAGGACATGCAGGCGGTATGGCGGCACGAAAAGGAGCGCTCGCGCATGATCGTGAGGCCGGAAGAGGCGATAGCCAGTCTGGCGTTCGATTTCCCGGTGGACGCTGTCCAGGTGTGGGATTACCTGACGAAGCCGGAAACCCGCGCGCTGTTTAACGCCTCCAGTACATCGGAGGTGGAGAACCTAGACAGAGGGCGCATTGGCGAGGGCACCGTCTACCAATGCGCGCATGGCAAGCGCGTTCATCCGCAGACGATTGTCGACTGGCAGCCCTTCGAGACGCACACCATCGTCGATCAGGTGCCGGCTGGTATGGTGGCATACAGCACGTACCGGTTAACGCCAGCGGGGGAAGGAACGCGTCTGACGATCCTCGTCGGTCCTGTGCACGACAAGAACCGGTTGAAGCGCCTGATTGGCAATCGGATGATGAAGTACATGTGGGGCAAGATGGGGCCGGTGGGGTTGCAGGCGCTGCGGCAAAGAATTGAACAGGACCTTGCGGAAGGGAAAACGGTGAAGCCTGAAGCGGCCGAAGTCGACAAAGCCGATATTCGCAATGCGGCAAGGACCGCACTGCTGGAAGTGGAAGTTAGCTAGCTATCGTTGTCAGATTCGTCTTCGGCAACTCAATAAATCTAGTCATTCAGGAAGGTGAGCAAAGCGGGCCAGTAAGCCGCGATGAGAGGCAGGGGGCAGGGAAGCGACGAAAGCGCTTAGAGTCGCTAAATCTCCAACTCCTTCAACATCAAGATTCGAGCCTGGTTGTGGGGCGTGAAGCCAAAGTCCCTCATGAGGGGCAGTAGTGCTTCGTGGTGGGCGCTGCTGCCGGTTTGCAGGTCGATTGCCTCGGTTTGATCGTGGCGATCATGCAGCAAAATGTGTAATAAGGTCGCCGCCAGGGCGCGCCGGTTCCAATACGCGCTACGTAGGAGCAGAGAAACGACGGGCCGGCTTTTTTTGCCGCCCAGCCAGGCGCAGCCGATCTCTTCCGAATCGAGATAGCAGGCTGAGAAGGCGCCGCCGGACGGGGGTCCTTCGTCGTAATCCTCGCGTACCACGCGCGCCGCCCATACGTCGCCCTCGCGCCGCTCCAAATCGCCGTACTGCTTCCACATACGGTGTCCTTCAAAGCGCGTGAGCGAGCGAGTATGCAGGCCGGGGAGTTCCAGCTGATGCAGAACCGTTAGATCCCTGCTGCGTAGAAACTGGTGATGATAATTACGGTAGCCAAGCTCTTCGTAAAGACGTTGGGCAGGGGTGTTGCCGTCGTCTAGGTGCAGGCCCACCCAGCGGCGCCCCATGGCTCGCACTTCCCTCTCCAGGTGTTCCATAAGCGCGCGGCCAATGCCTTTGCGACGAAATGGTTCGTTGACGTTGACGTTAAAGACGAACCCGCTTATTCGCCGCATGTGGAGGTAGGCGCAGCCGACTATTTCACCGTCGACCATCGCTTTGAAGCCTCTACCGGCCGTAAAGAGATAGATGGGCAGCGCGATGTAACCCAGGGTATGCGCGATTGGGCCACTGATCGAACGCGTGAACTCCCTGTCGACGCCGGTCATGTTAGCATAGGCCATACGCGTGAGAGTAGGCAAATCCCATGGGCGTACGGGCGAAATCGTAAACTGTGGAGCGCTCACGCTCAGATTTTACTGGAGATAAACTTTCGCGGAAAACCGAGGTTCTTCGCTCCGAAGACGTCCCATGCAGCATGGGACCCGCTCAGAATGACGGTGCACAACGCTAGCGATAGCTACGGGCCACAGCGCCGCGTAGATCGACAATGATGGGGTGCAGGCAGGTGATGATGGCTGCGAGCCGGGCTCCGACCTGGAATTGGTACACTTCTGTCAGCTCCCCATCTGGATACACTTCGTAAATTTTGGTCC
>JAICPS010000583.1 GCA_025929715.1 Anaerolineae bacterium
CACTGGAGCAGCTATGGGCTGACAAGGCCATCAGCCAGACTCGCCAGGAACTGGTGGTTCACCGGGACGACAACTGGCTGGCCAATTTCGACGATGACGCACGCCGGAGACACCGTTCCCTTGGGCAACAGCTCATGGGCGTGACGCTGCGCTATCTTTCCGAAGACAACGTATCCGCGGAAAGTGGCGACAAGCTCTTGCAGCAGGCGCGAGAAATAGGTAGAGAATATGCCTTCATCGCGCTCGAAATGTCAACGCCATTGGTAGAGGCTATACGCGCCGCTATGTTTTTCCGTGATACACTTATTGAGACCGCGCTCCATCTTCCAGATAACGTGCACGTCCGGCCGGAGGCCAGCCTCAGGCTACTCCGGCGCATTAATACCCTGCTGAACGCTGTTCATCTGGCCATTGCCGAGGTATATGGTGCCACTTACGCAGATAGCCTGTCTGGGTCTTAGTCACCAGACGGCCCCAATCGACCTGCGCGAGCGGATGAGTTATGCCCTGCTGCAGGAAGATCATCTACATCCCGCCGATCTTCCCGATCGTTTTTCCTCGCTGTCCGAGATATTGATGCTGTCGACGTGCAATCGCATTGAACTTTACGCGTACGTTGACGAGAAATGCGCAGATGCCAGGCAGTTATTGCTCGATTACCTCTACGCTCACCATATGTCCGGCGCGTCGATTTTGCCCGAATACCTTTACTTTTACACCGGTCATGAAGCCGCCGCACATCTTCTTCGCGTCGCAACCGGTCTCGATTCCCAGATACTGGGCGAGCCACAAATACTTGGCCAGGTAACCGGCGCGTTCATGCGGGCAGTGGAAGCGAATACGATAGGACGTGCCCTCACGATTCTCTTTCGCGGCGCCATTCGCGCCGGAAAGCGGGCGCGCGCCGAAACGGCCATCAGCAGCAATCCTGCCAGCATCGGCTCCGTAACCATCGCCCTGGCCGATCAGGTTGTTGGCGACCTACAGAAGCGCAGGGTTCTCGTAATTGGTCTCGGCGAAATGGGACGTCTGGCGCTCAACGCGCTGCGCAAGCGTGGCGTACAACATATAGCGCTGGCCAATCGCACGCGAGAACGTGCGCTGCGATTGGCGCAGAGCCGGCCGGCGCCCGTCTTTGGGCTTGACGAATTGGCGACAGCGTTAAGACAGGCAGAAGTAGTAATTTCCGCCACCGCGGCGCCCCACATGCTCATCGACCGCGCTCTATTAGAAAGCGTGATGCAAGGTCGCGAAGGCCATGATCTGGTGATCATTGACATCGGAATGCCCCGTGACGTGAATCCGGATGTCTGCACGCTGCCCGGCGTTCATCTCTACAACCTGGACGATCTGCGCGAGACGCTGGATCAGGCGCTCGCTGCCCGCCGTCGCGAGGTTCCACGTGTAGAAAACATTATCGCTGCCGAACTGGCTACCTTGGAGCGTGAATTGCGAGAGCTGGCCGTTGCGCCAGTCATCGTCGATCTGCGCCAGAAAGCTGAGGCGATCCGCCAGCATGAGTTGCAAAGAACACTGCGCTATCTGGGCGAAGATGCCGACCCCGAAACCCTGAGACAGGTCCAACATCTCTCGCGCTCGTTGGTTAACAAGCTGCTGCACGAGCCGACTGTTCGCCTCCGGCAGCAGGCATCCGACGGACAGGCGGAAAAATATGCGGCTGCGGTTCGTGACCTCTTCAACTTAAGCAACTCGGGGGAAGGCCAACCCTGATGCACCGACCGCAGCAACACCTGATTGTCGGGTCGCGCACCTCTGAGCTCGCCCGCTGGCAGAGCGATCACGTCATCAGCCTGCTCACCCGGAAATGGCCCGAACTGACCTGTGAGCTTCGTTTCTTCGAGACAAAGGGCGACAGAAACCTGAACCAGTCGCTTCCCGAAATTGGTGGAAAAGGGATCTTTACGGCCGAATTAGAAAAGGCGCTCCTTTCAGGGGAAATCGACATTGCCGTCCATTCACTAAAAGATTTACCGGTGCAAGACACGCCAGGCTTAACCATTGGGGCTATACCCGCTCGCGCCGACGTTTCAGATGTGCTCGTCGCCCGCCACGGTAAGACGATGACCACACTTAGCCCAGGTTCGGTGGTCGGTACCAGCAGCCTGCGCCGCCAGGCGCAAATTCTGGCGCTGCGTCCCGATCTGCACGTGCGCCCGATTCGCGGCAACGTCGGCACGCGCGTCGCCAAGGCGTTGAACGGCGACTACGACGCCGTGGTCCTGGCGGCAGCCGGCATTAATAGGCTTGGATTGGAAAAGATGGTGAGTGAATGGCTGCCATTGGACCTCATGTTACCGGCCCCCGGACAAGGAGCGCTTGCCATCCAGTGTCGCGCCGGTGACCGGGAAACGCTGGCGCTCGTCCGCACCATTGAGTGCGCCGGAGCACGGCGCGCCACGACGGCCGAACGTCACTTTCTCCTGGCGCTCGGCGGCGGCTGTTCCGCGCCGATAGCCGCTTACGCGAGCTGCCACGACGGCGGCATGCTACAACTGCTCGGCCTCATTGCCGCTCCCGACGGCGGTAGACTCGTCCGTGTATCTGGGGAGGGTATGGATGGGCAGGCTCTTGCCGAAGAGCTGGCCACTGAGGCGCGCCAACGGGGCGCGGACGCCATCCTCGCGGCGTTGGAATCGAATACGGCAACGACAAACGCCGAGCCACTTCGCGACCTTCGTATTGTCGTCACCCGCGCGCGGGCGCAGGCGCCCGACTTTGCCCGACGGTTGCGCGATCTCGGCGCTATTCCGATTCTTTTCCCTACCATCCTCACAGCGCCGGTCGAAGATAACGCAGCGCTCGACGACGCGATTCGTGCCCTACGCGATTATGATTGGGTCATTTTCACCAGCGTAAACGGCGTCGATGTTTTTTTCGAGCGCCTTCAAGCTTTACGCTTAGATAGCAAAAAGTTCGACGGTGTGCGCGTTGCAGCCATTGGGCCGGCGACAGGCGATGCGCTTACTATGAGGGGTGTGGCACCCGACTTCATTC
>JAICPS010000092.1 GCA_025929715.1 Anaerolineae bacterium
GTGCTGTTTACGGCACCCTTGCGGCGCTGAGACGGATGCTTACCAGAGACCGAGGGACTATCGTACAGATAGGTTCGGCCCTTGCCTACCGTGCCATCCCCTTGCAATCAGCCTACGGTGGCGCCAAGCACGCCATGCAGGGCTTCACCGAATCGCTGCGCTCAGAGCTGATCCCTGATGGTAGCAATGTTCGAATAACTATGGTCCAATTACCGGCCGTCAACACACCCCAATTCCGCTGGGTAAAAAGCCGGTTGCCCAACGAAGCCCAGCCCGTACCGCCGATTTATCAGCCTGAAGTGGCGGCTGAGGCCATTTTCTATGCCGCACACCACGATCGCCGCCAGTTCGTTCTCGGCTTCCAAAACGCCCTTATTATCGGCCTAAACAAGCTTGCGCCGGGAATCGGCGACCGTTATCTGGCCATGACTGGCTACAAGTCCCAGCAAACCGACCAGCCACGCGACAGAGACCGGCCGCACAATTTGTGGGAACCGGTGCCCGGCGACCAGGGAGCGCATGGCGTCTTCGACGATAGGTCAAAAGAGACTAGCTGGCAGCTGTGGGCCAACATGCACAGTCGCACCCTCGCTTTGCTCACCGCGGCACTTGCCGGCGCTATCTTCACGATTGCCCGGCGCAAGTCCGAGTAGCAGCAACGGCTTAATCTCCTGCTTCGTCGTACCCCAGTGGCAAATCAAGGGCGAAGTTCCCCTTCGTGGGTTGCGACGATGCCTGATAAAGTTCCTTCCGCTCCTTCTTAAAGTCAATCTTCATCGTCTGTTTCCTCCTATTGCTCGATAAATTGCTCCACCGTCCAGACCGGTTCGCCTACTATGGTTGTTCGCAATTTTGCGACCGGATGTGGAGACAATATTCATTAACCGGTTCAACAGCCACTGTATACACTAACGGCAACTGATCGCGGGCGAAGTTGCTTATCTAGGGTTGCCAGAAAGATGTCAATTACGGCGCTGTAAAACAACTTATGGTACCATCTCTGTGCTTTCCAGGCGGAATGTCGCCTACAAGGAGTGCAGTCAGATGGACTGGCGGTACACCCCCTATTTATGGCCCGTAATCATCGCCGGTGTGATTTCGGGTAGCATAGCCATCGTCGCCTGGAAGCGCCGGCCCGCGCCAGGGGCCACAGCATTTGCGCTCCTCATGCTGTCCGTAACCGAGTGGTCATTGCTGTACGCATTTGAGATAGTTAGCCGGACTCTCACCACAAAAATCTTCTGGGCCGACCTCGAGTGGATCGCCATTGCCATTATTCCCACCCTCTGGCTCGTATTTGCGCTCCAATACACCGGCCGTGGGCAATGGCTGAGCCCCCGTACCGCCGTGTTGCTGGCAATTGAGCCGGTGCTCACATTGCTTTTCGTTTGGGCAAGCGAATTTATAGGCTTGATGCGCGCGGCCGTCTCTCTCGACACCAGCGGCCCGTTTGCTACAGTGCTCGCGGCTCGCGGGCCGTGGTTCTGGCTCAATGTCGTCTACTCTTACAGTCTGCTTGGAGCGGGGACGTTCATGCTTATACAGGTGAATGCCCGCTACCCGCGTCTCTATCGTGGCCAGGCCGCCGCGCTGGTGCTGGGCGCTTTGGCGCCGTGGCTTGGAAACGCGATCACCGTCTTTGGTTTAAGCCCGGTCCCCGGTCTCGACCTGACTCCCTTCGCCTTCTCTCTGGCGGGTATCGCTCTCGCCTGGTCGCTCTTCCACTATCGCCTTCTGGATCTCATCCCTGCTGCGCGCGACACCGTGTTCGAAAGTATGGGCGACGGCGTCATGGTGCTCGATGCCCAAAACAGAATCGTCGACCTGAATCCTGCTGCCCAGGCGGTTGTTCAGCGCCAGGCGCCACAAGCAATTGGAGCGGTGGCGTCTCGGGTGCTACCCGCTCTAAACGCTTCGCTGGAGGATCCGCCGGCCGCAGAGAAAACACGCGAGATCACTATTGGCGATGGCCAGACCCAACGCTCAGTCGAACTCCATCTCTCTACGCTTCATGATCGCGACGGACGTCTCACCGGGCGCGTAGTGGTCCTGCATGACGTCACCACCCGCAACCAGGCTGAGCAGCTCATCCACGAGCGTGAAAAACGCTTTCGCGCGCTCTCACAGCGTTTTTCAGAGGTTCAAGAAACTGAACGGAAGTTGATTGCTGCCGACCTACACGATTCCGTTGTTCAGTGGCTGAGCGGCACGTTGTTTCGCGTTGAAGCAGTCAGACGATTACTGGATAATGGGGATCATTCCGGCGTAAAGGCGGAATTGACCGAGATCGAGAGCGCGATTCAATATGGCATTCGAGAACTGCGAACCACAATTGTACGCCTGTATCCGGCCGACGTAAAAATGTTCGGGCTTGTCACCGCCCTATCCCAGTATACTGAACAATGGAGCGCCCGCTCTACGGTTGAGGCCACTTTTGAAGTAACCGGGAGAGAAACACGGCTTCCGCTGGCTGTCGAAACGGGTCTCTACCGTATATGCCAGGAAGCGCTGAATAATGTTGCCAAACATGCGCAGGCAACAGCGGTGCGCGTGACCCTCGACTTTGATTCCGGCCACGTTACACTGATTGTACAGGACAATGGCATTGGTATTCCGACAAAAAATATCGCACGTTCAGGAAACGTTTTCTGGTACACAGGCGGCGGCGATATAAAAGAGTCTCACATTGGCTTACTGGACATGTCTGAGCGTGCTCAGCTTCTGAACGGCTACCTCGAGCTGAAAAGCACGCCAGGCGCCGGGACGATAGTGAGCGCCCGGCTGCCAGTAGACGAGGGCATCGAAGAGAATGACTACGACTAACATTCGCGTCTTTATCGTCGACAACCAGGAAATCGTGCGTAGCGGACTACAACGTTTGCTTGAGTTAGAGCCCAACGTCGATCTGGTCGGCGAAGCAGAAACCGGGCAGGAGGCGCTGAACTCGGTCCCCACACTCCGGCCGGACGTTATTCTGATGGATGTCCGTATGCCCGGAATGGATGGCGTCGCCACGACCCAGGCGCTAAAAGAACTGGCGCCACACGCCAAGATCATCATGTTCAGCGCCTACGCCGATGATTATGCCGCGGCAATCGCTGCGGGCGCAGATGGTTATCTGGCGAAAGATATTTCTGGCGATGAGCTAATCCGTGCGCTGCAATCCGTGGCGCAGGGTCAGTCCGCTATCTATCTGTCAGTGCCACGGGATGAGCTACCTTCTCTCGTTGGCGAACCGCGTAAGGATGCGCTTGATTTCGGCCTGTCCGAGCGACAGCTAAGTATTTTGCGCCTGCTTGCCAAGGGCGAGACCAACGCCACGATTGCCGAACAACTCTTTCTGAGCGAGCGAACCGTCAAGCGGGAGCTACAAGAGATCTACAAACAACTTGACGCTGCGAACCGCGCCGAAGCCGTCGCCTGCGCTTATAAATATCGTCTACTCTAGGAAATCTTGTCGCCGAAAGGGCCATAATCTGGCCCTTTCTGCCCCTCAATATTGTCCCTGATCCCTCTCCCGTGAGTATCCATCCCTTGCTACGCTCAGAGTAAGGTGAACACGTCGAGCCACAGTAATAGATACGATAACAGAATTCCGTCGTCATTCCTCGAAGACGAGGGCCTCTGCGTTTTAATGGTATCGGTGTTCGGCTCCTGCCTATTTGATAGAACACGAGATCAAAAGGGCGTCCCAAGGGACGCCCTTTTTGTTATTACCGGATGCAGTCTGACACTCACAATTCGCGCTTAGAGGAGAACTTAGAATGAATTCCCAAAGAACCTCGCTTAACCCCCGCCTCATCCTTGCCCTGGGCCTTTGCTTGCTCCTGGCTGCGGTCAGTCTTACGGCGATCCGTGCCCAGGAAGAGCCTACGGGAGAACAATTACTGGCTGAACTGGAGGCAGCTACCGCAGGCAAGATAACCAGTCGCACTTCCAGCGCCACCGGCAACGTGATCATGGTTCGCGCAACCGGCGACGCCGTACTGATGAGCGCGGACCCGGCCGTCGCGCCTGCCGACCGAGCCTTTCAGTTCCTCGACAGTTACGGCGCCATTATGGGCATTACTGACACTCAGGCCGAGCTGGTGGTTGACGAAGTTATTTCTGATGATCTGGGCATGCAGCACGTGCGCATGAACCAGGTCTATCTGGGCGTGCCGGTCTTCGGCGCCCAAGTCGTCGTCCATATGAACGATGCCGGCATCTTGTCCATCAACGGCACGTATCTGCCCGATGTAAGTGTCGAGACAACCCCCGTGCTGAGTGCAGCGGACGCCCAACAACTGGCGGTTAACGCTGTAAGCAAAGACGATCCCAGCGCAACCGCGCAAGCGCCCAATCTTTACATCTACGATACGGGACTCTTGCAGCGACGGCAGGGCGAGCGCGCGCTGGCCTATGCCGTGCCAGTACACGCCGAGACACTGGACGAACAGGTGTGGGTGGATGCACACACGGGCTTGGTCCTGAATCGTATCTCCTCGCGCGAGGAAGGACTGCATCGCGTTATTTACAGCCCGGAATTTGACCCCGACAATCCTGAAGCGAATGTCGTTCGCGAAGAAGGCGATCCACCGACCCTGGTGCCACCATTCGATAACCTATACGATTTTGCGGGCCAGGTATACGACATGTTCTTCAATGCTTTCGGTCGTGACTCCTACGATGGGCAGGGTCACGTCATGCGCAGCGTTTACCTTGTCAACGACGTCTGTCCCAACGCATATTGGAACGGGCAAACGACCAATTACTGTCCCGGCTTCGACCTCGATGACGTTGTCGCCCATGAATGGGGCCACGCCTACACCGAGTACACCCACGGCTTGATCTACCAGTGGCAGTCTGGCGCTCTCAACGAATCTTACTCCGATATTTGGGGCGAAACGCTGGATCTTCATAATGGCCAGGACGGCATCGGAGGCTCCAATAACGACGAGCCGTTCCCCAATGGCCAGCGCTGGGAAGTGGGCGAGGATCTGACGGAAGCGGTGATCATCCTCCTGCTGCGCGATATGTGGGACCCCGAACGGCTCGGCTACCCGGCTAAAGTCTCTTCGTCTAATTACTCTTGCAGCACCAGCGATAACGGCGGCGTCCACCACAATTCGGGCGTCCCCAACCACGCCTTCGCCATGCTCGTCGACGGCAAGAGCTTCAACGGGCAATCGGTAGAAGGCATTGGCTTCAACAAGGCGGTCCAGATCTACTGGCGCGCGGGCAGCGTTTATCAGGGGCCCTCCACCGGCTTTCCTGAACACGCAGACGCGCTTGAGGCGTCGTGCCAGGATCTAGTCGGCACCGAGGTACCTGATTTCCTGACGGGCGCTCCTTCCGGCGAGACGATTACCCAGGCTGACTGTGACCAGGTGGCCAGTACCATGCTGGCGGTTGAGATGCGCCAGGAACCGCTCCAATGCAACTTCCAGCCGATCCTCGACTCCAACACCCCGCCGATGTGCGAGACGCCCAGTTACCTGGTGAACGAAGATTGGGAGTCCGGAATGGACGGCTGGACGCTGACAAGTGAGCGCGCCGACGCGCCGTCCGGCGACGCCTGGCCAAACTACAACTGGGAGCTGGCCAGTTCGCTGCCCTCTGAGCGTGCCGGAAGCGGCGTCTTCGCGATTGACGAGATAACCGGGACCTGTGCGCCCGGCGGCGATATCTCCGGCCACTTCACCATCAACAGCCCGCTGTTCACCGTACCGGACCCGCTGAACGATCTGGAACTGCGCTTTGACCATTGGGTGGCCACCGAAACGGGGTGGGACGGCGGCAACCTCAAGGCCAGCATTAACGGCGCTGCATTCGCGGTGGTTCCCGAGAGCGCTATCGTCTTCAACCCTTACAACATGACCCTGAACGACGACCTTGTCGACGGCAACACCAACCCGCTTGCCGGCGAACCTGCCTGGAGCGGCTCTAATCCAAACGAGCAGGGCGGCTCCTGGGGCACAACGATTGTCGATCTGACTGCCCTCGGCGTCGCGCCGGGCGACACTGTCCAACTGCGCTGGGACTTTGGGGTAGACGGCTGTAACGGCAACGTCGGTTGGTACCTCGATAACGTCAATGTCTTCACCTGTGACGGGACCATCGAGCCGACCCCTACGCCGCAGCCGACGCCCACTTCGGAGCCGGAGCCCACTTTTGAGGCGGAGACCACCGGCAGCGGGTGGCTAGTCGCGCTGGACGGCACGAAGATCAACTTCGGCTTCCAGGCTGAAGACAGCGGCAGCGGTCCGTCTGGTAGCCTGCGGCTGAACGATAAGGCGGAGGACGGAATCAAGTTAGATATCACCCAGATCACCTCGGTCGGTCCTATCTCTGGCGATTGCGGTGGCATTGTCGCCGGCGATAACGGCGATAACATTGATAACACCCTGGAACTCACCGGTACGGGAACGTCCGACGGCAATCCAGTCGAGATTCGAGCCTGCGTCGAAGATAACGGCAATCCCGGCAAGGGCAACGACCGCTTCTACCTGACCTGCACGTCGGGCTGTACATATAACACCGGCAGCCGGGCCGTCGACGCGACCATCGACGCCGGCAACATCCAGGTTGCCCAAAGCGGCGCAACTGACGGTGGCAGTACATCAACTGAAGCTGGCGTCCTCATCCTCGACCCGTTACTGTTGAGCGACGGTCTGTTGGGGGCGCTGCAGACGTTTGAAGTAACCGTCTACGACCAGCAACATAACGTCATGCCCAACGCCAGCGTAACGCTGACGCGCGTCGCCGCCAACGGAGCCACCTCAACTTTCACGGCGGTCAGCGACCTGACGGGTGTTGCTATCTTCACAGTCACAAACCTCACCCAGCCCGCCGAATACACCGCAGCGAGCGGGGCGCTTGGTTCCAACGCCATCGCCCTTGATCCTGTCCTGCAGTAGAGCGGTAACAGCTAAATGGTGGCCGGTCATGCTGTGATGTTTAAGGGCCGTGACCGGCCTCCGCATCTTTTCGGGAAATGACATGAGACAGTTCAAACATTTATTCCGCAGCTTACCAGCCATTGCGGTGCTCTTTGCTGCAATCGCTCTCAACCTCAGCGCCGGCTATCTGATGGCCCAGGATCTCTTCCACTGGGGCGGCCAGACCGAAGTCACGCACACGCACGACGACTTGAAGAGCGTCGATCCAGCGCATGCGCATGCCCTCCCCGCTGGCCCCCTTTACGGCGTTCCCTGTATCGCCGGATTCGCCGGTCCCTTCCCCTGCGACAACGTCGACCTGCTGGCCTACCTCCCGGACAATATGATTAGCCTCAGCACCGGCTCTGACATGTGGGGTTGGACCGACCCCGCGACCGGCAAAGAGTACGCCATCCTCGGACAGAGCGATGCCATCGCCTTCGTCGACATCAGCACGCCGACCCTGCCCGTCTACCTGGGCCACCTCCCCGCGCCTGTTCACAATATCCTGTGGCGTGATGTGAAGGTTTACAACAACCACGCTTATATTGTCGGGGACGGTAATCTTACCGGGCCCCATGGCCTCCAGATTTTCGACCTGACGCAATTGCGCGGCGCGAGCGCCGTACCGGCCATCTTTGAACAGTCCGCTCAGTACACAGGGTTTGGCAATGCCCATAACCTTGCCATCAACGAAGCGACCGGCACCGCCTACATCGTCGGCAGCAATACCTGCTCCGCCGGTCTGCACATGCTTGGTCTGAGCGACGCTCTGAATCCCGCCTTCCTCGGATGCTACGCCGAGGATGGGTACACCCATGACGTGCAGTGCGTCGTCTATCACGGCCCGGATAGCGAGTATGCCGGGCGCGAAATCTGTATGGCGGCAAACGAAGATACGTTGACGATAATCGACGTCACCGACAAAAGTAGCCCAGTGATGCTCTCGCGCCTGCCCTACGAGGGCTCTGGCTACACCCACCAGGGCTGGCTCACCGAGGATCACGCCTACTTCCTCCTTGGCGACGAGCTCGACGAGCTAAACGCGATCCTCAATCAGAATCCGCACAACACCCACACCTATATCTGGGACGTGCGCAATCTCGACGCCCCCGTCCACTTCAGCACCTACGTTGGACCCACGACAGCCATTGACCACAACCTCTATATCCGCGACGGCCACGTCTTCGAAAGCAACTACACCGCCGGTTTGCGCATCCTCGACGCCAGCGCTGTCGCTGCCGGCACGCTGACCGAAGTAGGCTACTTCGACACGCACCCTGCCGACGACGCCACCGCTTTCGCCGGCACCTGGAGTAATTACGCCTTCTTTGAGAGCGGCGTGGTTGCCGTCAACAACATCGAAGATGGTTTCTTTGTCCTCCAGCCCCATCTACCACTACCCGCAACGGAAGGTAGCCAAGCGACCGGCGGGGGTTGGCTTGCCACGAATCAAGACAAGAAGTTGAACTTCGGCTTCTCTGCGGAAACTGGATCTCAGGGCGTAGCGGGCACGCTCGAGCTCAGAGACAAAGAGGCGGGCGTTAATATCGAGATGACCATCACGTTCCTCGGTAAGGTTAGTGAACCTTGTGGCAACGTGACAGCCGGCGCGCAAAGCATGGAGCTACGCGGCAGCGGCACGTTGAACGGCTCCAGCGCCACGTTCCGGGCCTGCATGCAGGATAACGGCAATCCGGGCAAGGGCAACGACGTGTTCTATCTCGCCTGCACGAACAACTGCGAATACAAGACCGAAAAGCGGACACCGGACGCGACGATAGATGGCGGCAACATCCGGGTCCGTCACGGGGCAGCGTCGTCCGGCGACGAGCCCCAGGCGGACACCCTCATCCTCGACCCGCTCTTGCTATCGGAAGGGGTCGTTGGCTCCCTGCAGCTGTTCGAAGTACGTGTCTACGATCAAAACCAGGCGCCCCTGACCGACGCCACCGTCACCCTGACCCGCGTCGCCGCCGACGGCAGCACCATGACGCTGTCAGCGGTTACGGACCTCACCGGGCTTGCCACGTTCAGCGTGCTCAACCTGAGTCAGCCGGCCGAATACATCGCCGCCAGTGGCGCGGTCGAGTCAAACGCCATCGCCCTTGACCCTTTGCTGCAGTAGTCACTATTTAGCGGCCATCTGTCCTAGTTCTTCGTGAATGGCGGCAGCAGCCGGCATGGCTTTTGTTGCCAGATATAGTTCGGCAAATTTCTCCAGGTTAAGCTGGTAGACGGTGGCGGAGACGGCAACGTTCGCCGGCAACAGTGCTACAAATCGTTCTTGGTCCCGACATGAGATTTACTCCTCCGCAATGTGCATTGTTGCTGATTATCCCGGACTATGAAGGGGATACGAAGCTAGTTACCACAGCCCAACGGCACGAATCGCAGGGGCAGCGACGAGAGAAAAGCCGTTCGGAACATTATAGCAAAGATGAGATCGGTGTAAAGTGGCGCCGCTAGCGAAAATAATTGATCACATCGCCCAACAATCTCACCGCCTCTATCGTATCAGGCCCCAGCGGCGGCCCAAAACTCAAATGCTGCACCCCCGCGGCGACGAGCGGTTCCAGCCGGGCGATCACATCCGCTGGTTGGCCCACAACACCAATGCGCATCATGCGCTCGTCCACCATCGCCGCCGCTTTGGCCTCATCGCGCTCGACGTTCAGCGCATGCTGGATCGGC
The DNA here is from genome assembly GCA_025929715.1 of Anaerolineae bacterium. Classification (GTDB taxonomy): domain Bacteria; phylum Chloroflexota; class Anaerolineae; order Promineifilales; family Promineifilaceae; genus JAAYYY01. Next base: position 9,615 of record JAICPS010000092.1, read on the forward strand.
GCAAAATCTTCTAGGGAGAGGTTCAGTTGGTCAAGAATCAACGGGCTGAGGCTGCTGCCGTAGTAGGCGACCTTACGTGCGAGCGTACGCCGCGCCGCTTCTCTATCCGCCGCAAGCGACACCCAGATGCAGGCGGCAAAATCGAGTGTGCCTAACGTAGCCGGACGGCGTTCAATTCCGCTCTCTATTAGAGGCTTGACCGTGAAAAAATGTTCCGGAGGAAAAAGAAGCGGTAAGACGCCATCAGCCATTTCGCCCGCCAGTTCTAGCATTTTGGGTCCCATCGCTCCCACATAAATAGGCGTCACTCGCGGCGCCGGAAAACGTAGGTAGGCCTCAGAACGCCATTGCAAGAACTCTCCGTACACGTCCGCGGCTTCTCCCGACAACAGGCGCCGAATCGCGGTCATTGTTTCGCGCATGGCCGCCAACGGCCGTTCCTGCGCCACTCCCACCCACTGCAAAAACTCCTTCGCGCCGGCTGCCAGGCCCAGATTAAATCGATTGCCGCTCACCTCGTCAATCGTAGCGGCGTACATCGCTAACTCGGCCGGATTAACCGTATAGGGATTGAAGATGCACGAACCAATGTCGATCTTCGTGGTCGCCCGCGCGACCAGGGGCAAAATGGCGCTGGCGCTACGCAGAAATAGGTCGTGGCTAATCCAAAACTGGTCAAATCCGGCCGCCTCCGCAGCCCGCGCCAGCGCTTCATACTGCGCAGGCCTCAGGTCGTTGTTCAGTCGCAGACTAAAGCGCATGACCCGCTCCGACGATGGCTTCAGCCTCAATTTCGACCAGATAGGCATCGTCGACAAGCCTGGCTTCGACCAGGGTGTTGGTCGGGCAAATCCCTTTGAAACGTTCGCCGTGAACAGATGCAACTACTTCCCAATGGGCAATATCGCTGACGTAAATACGGGTGCGCACAATATCCGCCAGCCGTCCCCCCAATTCACCAATCGCTCGCTCAATCTTGTCGATGATGTAGGCCGCTTGCCTGGCGGGATCCCCCTGCCCAACCACAAAGCCGTCCGGCCCGGTGGCGGTTGTACCCGAGACCAAAATGCGCTCGCCATACCGCACGGCGCGGCAATACCCATAACGCTGTTCCCAGATCGTTCCTGTGCTAACCGACAGTTTTTCCATGCACGTTATCCTTACATCCAGAGGTGACCGGCACTTTGAAAGTGCCGGTCACCTGCAGAAATGGGCTAATCGACAACAAGCAAATCGCGAAATCCGTCCGTAAGTGGTTCGCCTCCCCCTTCCCCTACGACGACCACATCCTCAACTCTCGCGGAAAACGCCTCAAACTGCATAATACTCGGTTCAATCGTGAACAACATTCCGCCCTGTAGCACCGTTTCATCACCAGCCGTCAGGAACGGCGGTTCATGGACGTCCAACCCGATCCCATGGCCAAGACGATGCCGGAATTCCCCGCCGTAGCCCGCTTCTGCGATGATAGTGCGGGCTGCCTGATCTACTTCAGCCGCCGTCACCTGTCCGGCGCGCATTGCCGCAATTCCGGCCGCCTGCGAATCCATCACAAGTCTGTATATGCGCTGAAACTCGGCGTCAGGTTCTCCGAAGAAGACGGTGCGTCCAAAGTCATAACAATACCCCTGATAAGCCGCGCCAAAGTCGAACAAGATCGACACCGGGGGCTGTAGTTGGCGCCGCCATGTTTCCTCTCGTTTCCCAAAGAGTAACGGATGGTGAGGGCCAGAACAGTAAAGCGACGTCGTAAAGGATGGCCCCAATGAACCGTGTCGCCGCAACTGGTAATCAATTTCAGAGACAATATCCAATTCTGTCATACCGTGTTGTAGTTTTTCACAGACTGCCTCATAGGAGGCCGTGGTGATCTCCCCGGCTCTCCGCATCACCTCGATTTCCGTCTCCGATTTAGTCACCCGTATCTGGCGCAGGATCGTCGTTGCCGAAACAAAGGTTGCCTTGGGAATCATGGCTTGAAGGGCCACAATCGTTTCCCCAGAAGTCGCGTCGCCGATTGCAATTCGCGGCGTCGGCGGCAGATTCAGAGTTGCGAGAATCTCCCTCACCAACGAAGCCGGGTCATCCCAATCGCCCAATACCCGAACCTCAACATTTTGCGCGTTCTTAAGACCACCAAACTCAGCCGTCATGCGGGGTAGCGCAAGCACCGCCGGGTGGTTAGGCGAGAGCCA
>JAICPS010000393.1 GCA_025929715.1 Anaerolineae bacterium
CAAAGCGGCCCGTGAGCGCTGCCCACACGGCCAACATAACCGCGGCCGGTCGCGGCCGGCCGCTTATCACGGCAATAAGACCGGCAACTAGGGCCAGGATCGCGCGATAGTACCTCCATGGCGGGGACGATTGAATCGTTGCGCGGTAATGAGCGGGATGCTTCTTGAAGAGCAGCGCGTTGTACATGCTCTTACGCTGTTGGCCCAGGCTAACACCCCATGGCGCCTCGCGTGGTGGATGGCAGACAACTGCTTCGGCTGCATAGCCGAACAGATGATCGTCCCCATTCTTTTTCAGTAATGTAAAAAATAGATCGCTATCTTCGCGCCAGGCGGCCGCAAAGCGTTCGTCAAAACCGCCAACCGCTTCCAGGGCGTCGCGCCGGTAGAAGCAGTTGGCCGTGGCGAACTCGCCGTCCTCCAGGTGCGCAACAGTGCGCTCGTAGTCGGTCGGCGCCGGTGGGATCGGCACCACGATGTTACCCGTCACGCCCAATTCTCCGTTGGCGAAAGCGGCTGTACCCGCGCCCAGCCAGCCTGGCGTGGGAAGACAATCGTCGTCGGTGAAGGCGATGATTTCGCCGCGCGCCGCCTGCCAACCACGATTGCGCGCCGCAGCGGGCCCGCGACTGTCGGCCGCCAAAAGGTAGCGGACCGGGGGTCCTGCGGCATCCCGCCATCTGGGTTCCGCGCGGCCCTCAAACCGTTCCACGACGCGCCTTGTATCTGGGCAGCCGGCGTTATCGACCACAATGACCTCGTAGGAAGAGGGATCATAGTTTTGAGCGCATAGTGCCTCGAGGCAATCGGCCAGTAAATGCGGGCGTCGGTAAGTGGGTATGACCACAGAGACAACGGGTTTCACACGGACGCCTCCACTGCCGTCCCCATCAATGCCAGCGTGGCCTGCACGATGGTCGACGGCGGCACCTTGCGCAAACAGTCCTGGTGTCCTTGGGGACAGATGCTCTTGTAGCAATATTTACAGGGTACGTCATGGTAAAGCACACGGTGGCGTACTCCCCAGGGTGTGTGCTGCGGATTGGTCAGCGCGTAAAGATCAACCACGGGCGTGCCGACTGCGGCCGCCACGTGCGCAGGGCCACTGTTGTTGCTGATGACCACTGGAGCCAATGCCAGCACCGCCGCCAACTCGCCAGGATCAAGCTGGCCGGCGAGGGAGAGCGAGGGCGCGCGCATCTGCTCTCGGATACCCTCCACCAGCGCCTCTTCCGCTCCTGTGCCCGTGAAGACAATCGGAATACTATGATCTTCCACGAGCGCGCGCGCGACAAGGGCGAACTGCTCAGGTGGATAGCGACGGGAGGGCGCCGTCGCCCCTGGGTGAATCGAGACCCATGGCTGCTGCAAGTCTATCCCCGCCGCCCTCAGCAGCCGGCGTACACGGTGGCGTGCTGCTTGTGGCACCTCAAGAGATAGACGGCTGGCGCCAGTGCGGCCGTTCGCGCAACCCGCGTGGGCTACCAGGTCTAGTTGTCGCTGCACTTCGTGGCGGATGCCCTGGTCCGGTTCCGGATCGGGAATCCAGTCGGTGAGCAAATGGTAAGGATTCTCGCGGCAGTGGGCCAACCGCAAGGGGATGTCGGCCAGATAACAAAACATGGCCGCCGGAAGGGGATTCTGGCTGAAGACCGTGAAGATAATCGCCGCGTCGAAGTCCCTATGTTTGATCTGCCTCAACATCGCCAGGTCAGGCTCGCTGCTCGCCGCCGGCTCTGTCATCTTGTTCCACGGTGCGTCGTAGACGATCACGTCGTCGATCTCCGGAATTAGCCGCGCAATAGCGGCGCCGCTCGAAGAGGTGAGCAATGTGACCGAGCGGCCGGGCGCGCATTCCTTTACAGCTCTGATTGCCGGGCTCGTCATAAGTACGTCGCCCATGCTATCCAGCCGTATGCAGAGCACGTTGCGGGCGGATCCCCAGGTCATGGTTTGAATGGCCGTTGACGGCCGACGACTGACCGCTCACCGCCTGTAGGGGCGCTTTGCATCCCGTCGGCTGCCGACGGACGAGCGCCCCTACCATTGACCGCCGACCCCCGTCCGTGGCCATTCTGATGGCCGTCTGCCGTCGGTGACCATTCTGATGGTCGTCTGCCGTCGCTTTCCCGGATACGTTCGATGATGCCGCTGGTCGAGAAATCGTCGAGATAGGGCAACAGGCGCACCGCGCCGCCCAGTCCCTCTACTAAGGGCGCCTCGGGTAAGTCGTCCCGCGTATAGTCGCCGCCTTTGACGAAAATGTCAGGCCTGACCAGCTCGATGAGGCGCAGCGGCGTGTCCTCAGAAAAGGGTACCACGTAGTCCACGCAGCTCATGGCCGATAGCACCTGAGCGCGATCTTCCAGGCAGTTTATTGGACGGGAATCCCCCTTGAGACGGCGGACGCTGTCGTCCGAGTTGAGCCCGACGATCAGAATGTCGCCCTGGGCCTTGGCCTGGTTGAGGTACGTGATGTGGCCGCGATGAAGAATGTCGAAGCAGCCGTTGGTGAATACGATGCGCTTTTCCTGGTGGCGGTGGAAAAGCAGTTGTTCCTTTAAGGCCTGGTGGTCGGTTACGAACTTTTCGTCGGCGTGCAAGTAGCCGCGCAGCTCGGTAGCCGAGCAGGCCGTTGTGCCGTCCTTAGCGACGACGATAGCCGCTGCGCCAGAAGCGATTTCGGCCGCAGCCGGCGTGTGTGCACCCGCTGCCAGGCTGAGGGTCAGGGTACTCGTGAACGTGTCACCGGCGCCCGCCGCTCGCGAGTCCGGGTGTGGCTGCGCATACGTGCGATAGGGAGGACGGTCGCGCTCCAAAATCAGGGCGCCCTCATAATCTAGCGTCACGGCGGCGATCTGCGCCCCCGTGCGCGACAGAATCTCGTCTCCGTAGCTTTGAATCTGCTGGACACGCGCTGCGGAGTCCGCTTCTGCCTGGATCTCTAGCAGGCGGATCGCTTCGCCGTAGTTCGGTTTGACGGCGCTAACGCCTACGTCGCGGTAAAGCTCGGGGCGCTTGGCGTCTACCACCAGCAGGCGCGGCGCTCGCGCCTGGAGTTCTGCCAGTTTGGAAATGACGCGCGGCGTCAGCACGCCGTAGCCGTAATCTGAGATGATGACCGCGTCAGACCATACGAAGAGCTTATCCAGATGACAAATAAGCTCCGCTTCCGTGCGCTGCGATATTGGCGTGCCGGTGCCGCGATCAAAGCGCACCAACAATTGGCCATTGGCTACGATACGATGTTTAGAGAGCGTGCGGCGTGACCGCTGTAAGATGAGGGAGCGAGTGGCAATATTGTGTTCCTGCAACGACTGCTTGAGCTGGCGGCCGGCGCCGTCGTCGCCCACTACGGATAGAAAGTTAACGCGAGCGCCCAGACTTTCGACGTTGATGGCTGTGTTGGCTGCGCCGCCGCCTGTTGCTATGTCTGTCGTCACATCCACGATCGGCACCGGCGCCTCCCGGCAGAGGCGATCGCTGGGGCCACGGAGATAATGGTCGAGCATGGCGTCCCCAATGACAAGCACCTTCAGATCGCAAAAGCGATTCACGTAATGTAACAGATTCGTGGAGATCATAGTTTCCTTTTCTTATTTGAGCTGGCCATGTGTACGGCTATGTCGTGCGAACCTCGGGTGCATATGCTGTCCGTAAATCGGGGGGAATGTCGAACTGCCCTGTGCCGTCCAGCAGGCTCCAGGCTGCCGCCAGCACCTGCTCGGTGGAGACCGGTTCGCCGTTACCGTAGCCAACCGGTCTACGTCGTGAGCGGTCCATGGGTCCCCAGCGCACGAGATCGGATGTCAAAAAAATGATGACGCTGGGCGTCTTCATCGCCGCCCCAAGGTGCGAGACGCCGGTATCGTTGCACAGCAGTAGGCGCGCGTGGCCCAGGAGAACGGCCAGCGCACCCACGCTCGTTTGCCCACTCAAATCGATCACTGGTTGCCCGAGGTGCTGGGCCACAATGGCAGTTATCTCTGCCTCGTCTGCCGTGCCGGTTAACACGATTTGCAATCCCTGCGCCCGCAGCATGCTACCCACCTGCGCAAACGAACGCGGAGACCAGCGACGCGTTTCACGACTCGCGCCAGGATGAATGCAGACATAGCGCCCTGACTGCAACCCGTGGCGTTGCGCCAACCGCGCGTACTCGCCTTCGTCGGAATCCGTCACGCTAAATTCATAAGTGCAGCTGGCGTCGTCCCCCACTTCAATGCCCAGAAAACGCACCAGCGCGGTATTTCGCTGTACTTCATGCAGCCAGTCAGGATAAGGTAGAAAGCTCTCGGGGTCTGGACAGTGCCCGGACGGAAGGTAAAACCCCACGGTGCGCTTCGCTCCGAGCAGCAGGGAAAAGATGTTGCTTGTCGAGCCATCGCCATGCATCTGCAGCGCCAGATCATAGCGGCGCTCATGCATCTCCGATAGAAAGGCAGGCAACGCCGTCACGCGAGCCGGGCGCTCGATAATGCCGGGGAAACCGGGGAATTCGATAAAGTCGTCGCAGTATTGGCTGAAACGTTGGGCCAGATGGCGCGTTTCCGGCAGGGCCACCAAGTCGATCTGCGCCTTTGGCAGCCCCCGTCGCAGGGCGCTCCATGCTGGAACCGCGCACAAAAAGTCTCCCAGGCCGGGTAAGGCGCGTACCAGGACGACTCGGTCAGTTGATGTGCCCTCCGCAGGCTCGGTGCTTTTCTTCATACCAATACATTC
>JAICPS010000215.1 GCA_025929715.1 Anaerolineae bacterium
ACCGATTCCACCGGCTCTATAACGCGAATTATGATTTTGATCGGCAAGAATATGACTTAGCGCGCAGTGGGTACGAAAACGTCGTCGTTAATCCCGATCTCGAAGACGTCGAGTTTGCCACGGGCACGGCCAGCGAGGTCCGCGACCACAGCCGCCAGTTCGCGGCCTTCCGGCTGACGCTGTTACCTTTGCTGCGCGGCGACATCACCGAAGCCACGCGCTGGCGTAACTGGCTGCACGCCGAATACCCCGAGGCCGCGATCACAGCCGCGTCGGCGCGCCTGCTTTCTGAGTGGGAAAGCAACGGCAACAACCTGCCGGCAGCCTGCAGCACGGTCACCGCTCTCTTACAATCCAGCAATGAGCCCACCGGGCCACTTGTAGATATGGGCTACAATAATCCGTCGCTCACTGCTGAATCTGTCTGTCCTGCCGAGTAACCGTCTAGCCCAGGAGTTTCAATTGCGACCTTCACATGGCAATGGAACAGAACAAATTAAGATTAGCCGCCCGGAAGCGCACGAAGCGCTTGCTCGCGCTATCGTCAAGACGGTGGCTTACGTCGACGTCTTCGACTATCCGCTTACCGCGCGCGAGATTCACTTCTACCTGGAAGGCATGCCTGCGCCGTGCGACCTGGTCTTCACCCTCCTACAGCAGCGGCCTGTTCTCGGCGGCCGGCTGGTGCATCACGACGGATTCTTTACGCTGCCCGGGCGCGAAGACATCATCGAGATTCGCCGCTGCCGCGAGGAAATTGCTGCAGCGTTATGGCGTGCGGCGCTGCATTACGGGCAACGCATGGGCGCGCTGCCGTTCGTGCGTATGATCGCCGTCACCGGCTCGCTAGCGGTGGACAACGCCGTGGCCGACGCCGACATCGACTATCTCGTCGTAAGCGAACCTGGACGGCTCTGGCTGAGCCGGGCTTTCGTCATTCTCTTGGTCCGTCTCGCGGCCCGGCAAGGATTCCACCTCTGCCCTAATTATTTTCTCTCCGAAAACGCCCTTATATTCCAGGATCGCAACCTGTATACGGCACACGAGCTGGTACAGATGGTGCCTATCGTCGGTCAGGAGACTTACAGCCGCATGCGGCGGCTCAACAATTGGACCAGCGACTTCTTGCCTAATGCCCTGGCTGCGCCTCGCGTACCGACCATGCCTGAATCCGCCCGCATGTCGCAGGCGCTGCAAACCATGATCGAAAGCAGCCTACGCACACCTTTTGGCCGCTGGATTGAACAGTGGGAGATGCAGCGTAAAATCAGCCGCTTCCACAACGGCGACGGCGCGTCACAAGAAGAGGTTGCATTCTGCGCCGACTGGTGCAAAGGACACTTTGACGGCCACGGACGTCGGATTATCGATGCCTACGAGCGGCGACTGTCGGAAATATGAATAAGATACTGTTTGGACAATCCTACTTTCTGCGCTTTGACGCCAAATTATGGGAAGCAATGCAGCCCTACCCGCCCCTTGGGACAATGTATGCCGCCAGCTACATGCGTCAGCTCGGATACGACGTGAGCCTTTTCGACGCGATGCTGGCGGAGTCCGAAGAAGAGTGGGCCACCGCCCTGGAGCGCGAGCAGCCGCGCTACGCCATTATTTACGAAGATAACTTCAATTATCTTTCCAAAATGTGCCTGCTGCGCATGCGCCAGGCCGCTTTCACCATGATTGAGATGGCCCGTAGCCAGGGATGTACCACCATCGTCTGCGGCTCCGACGCAACAGACCATGCCGAAGCTTACCTCCGCCAGGGCGCCGATTTCGTGCTGCTGGGCGAAGGCGAAGAAACGCTTGGCGAGCTGCTAGACGTCCTCGAGGGCCGCTCACCACGGGCGCAGCACGAGATTGCGGGGCTTGCTTTGCACGGGCCTGCGGACTCGGACGTGCAGCGTAATCCTCGCCGGCCCGACATCAAAGACGTAGACGCCCTGCCCTTCCCCGCCTGGGATCTTGTCGACGTCGAGAAATATCGTCGCATCTGGTTACAAACTCACGGTTACTACTCTATGAACATGGTCACCACGCGTGGGTGTCCTTATCACTGCAACTGGTGCGCCAAGCCTATCTGGGGCCAACGTTACAACTCTCGGAGCCCCCAGAACGTCGTCACCGAGTTAAAGTGGCTCAAAGAGACCTACCGGCCGGACCACATCTGGTTCGCGGACGACATCATGGGCCTCAAACCCGGCTGGTGGCAGGGATTCGCCGGAGCGGTGGAGGCGGCCGGCGCGCGGGTCCCGTTCAAGTGTCTCAGCCGCGCCGATCTCATCACTCGCGGCGAGGACGAAGTCGCGGCCCTGTCTCGCGCCGGATGCAATATCGTCTGGATGGGCGCCGAGTCGGGCTCTCAGAAGATTTTGAACGCCATGGAGAAAGGCACGCGTGTCGATCAGATTTATAGCGCCACCCGCCTTCTGCATGCCGCCGGGATCCGCGTCGGCTTTTTTCTGCAATTCGGTTATCCCGGCGAGACGCGAGACGACATCGAACGTACGCTGCAAATGGTCCGCGATTGCCGCCCAGACGATATCGGCATGTCTGTCTCCTACCCTTTACCTGGCACCCGGTTTTATGAAAGCATCAAAATGCAGCTTGGCGATAAACAGAACTGGGTCGATTCTGCCGACCTGGCTATGATGTACCGTGGCCCTTTCACGACTGCCTTTTATCGCCAGCTACACACGGTTTTACACAAAGAGTTCCGCTCCCGCCGCTGCGTGGCGCGCTGGCGACAAATTGTGCGGCGCGCCGCGCCGGTCAGGCCGGTCGACCTGCGCGAGGCGGTTGCGAGCATTTACCGTATCTGCTCGCTGCCACTGGCCCGCGCCCGGCTTGATCGCCTGGCCCGCCTGCCCCACGAGAGCAATATCCAGGTCGCGCCGCACATGAGCCTGGACGACGCGGCGATACCATCGCCACAGGCGCAACCTTCGCCACACGAATAGTTCAATCGGAAACCATTATGGACATTTTGTTAAGCCACGGCTATTTCATCGCCGAAGATGCGCACGAACAGCAGATCATGAAACCCTATCCGACCCTGGGTCTGCTGTACATCTCCTCGCACCTAAAAAGCAAGGAATTCGACGTCGATCTTTTCGATAGCACATTTGAGGATATCGCATCGTTTACGGACTACGTTCGCCACCACCGGCCCGCCGTTGTCGGACTTTACTGCAACCTAATGACCAAGCGAAATATCCTCAGAATGCTTCCGATCTGTCGTGAAGTGGGCGCCACGGTCATCCTCGGTGGGCCAGAGCCCATCTCATATGCCGAAGAATATCTGGACGCCGGAGCCCATATAGTCGTCGCCGGTGAGGGCGAGCTGACGTTGGAAGAGCTGCTGCCGCACCTTGCGCAGCACGGATTGCAGCGCCTGTCTCAAATCCAGGGCATCGCCTTCCGCGATGACCACGGGCGCTTGCAGCGCACCCTGCCACGACCTCAGATCCAGGACCTGAAGGCGCAGCCCTGGCCCGACCGCGCCGCCATTCCCATGCAGCGTTATCTGGATACCTGGCAGACGCATCACGGCCTCAGTTCCGTCTCCCTGATCACCGCCCGCGGCTGTCCCTACACCTGTACTTGGTGCAGCCATACCGTTTTCGGTCACTCGCACCGCCGCCGCAGTCCCGAAGACGTCGCCGAAGAGGTCGCCTGGATAAAAGAGACCTATGATCCGGACCAGTTATGGTACGCCGACGATGTCTTCACCATCGCTCACCGCTGGTTTCTCGGCTATGCTCAGGAGCTACGCAGGCGCAACCTGCACATACCGTTTGAATGTATCAGCCGCGCCGACCGCCTCAACGAGGAAATAATCGACACCCTCGCCGAAATTGGCTGCTATCGCTTGTGGATCGGCTCCGAAAGCGGTTCTCAACGCATTCTGGACGCGATGCAGCGCAAAGCCGAGGTACAGGACGTGCAGGCCAAGACGCACATGCTGCAGAAGCGCGGCATCGAGGTTGGCATGTTCATCATGCTGGGCTACGAAGGCGAGCAGCTTTCCGATCTGCAGGCCACCGTCGACCATCTTAAATCGGCCAATCCTGACGTATTTCTCACGACGGTCGCCTATCCTATTAAGGGCACCCCTTATTTTGAAGAGGTCGAGGATCGTCTCATTACCGACCTCTCCTGGCGGCTGCGCACGGATCGCGATTTAGGCGTCAGCGGCCGCCATTCCTCCAGATTCTACGATCACGCCACGCGCTGGATGGTCAATGAGGTCAATCTACACAAAGCGCGTAACAGCGCTTCTAGCAACCTTCTGCAGATGGCCAAGATGGCCGTCAACGCCCGGCGCGGGAGGCTCGGCATGCACCTCACGCGCCATGAGCGCGAGACGCTGGATCAGGGTAGCGGGCGCGGCTGGCCGGCCGCTGATCGCGCTACTGGCGGGTGGTAAGGATTGCAGAAAATGCGGGCAAGAGGCAGAACAAATGTGAGCGAACACTGAGTACACCGGCAATATTTGACGAATGAACCTGTTTGGGTTAAGATTTTATTGGAAGATTGCGCAAGTTCTGTTTGGTAGAATGAATGTTGGACCGCCAGACTTAGCAAACCTGGCGGTTTTTTTCATTAGAAGGGCAGGCGGCGGATCACCAAGATTCTAGCATTAAGTAGTAGTAGGAGAGTTTCGAACAATGGATGAACGCGAAATCGGCACAGTAAAGTGGTTCAACGACCAGAAGGGCTACGGCTTTATTGCTCGAGAGGACGGCGATGATGTCTTTGTACATTTCTCCGCCATCGAGGGCAGTGGATTCCGCAGCCTCATGGAAGGCGACCGCGTAGAGTTTTCTGTCGAGCAAGGCGATAAGGGACCCGCCGCCGCGCACGTACGCCGTATTCAGTAATACTGCATACACCCTGTTTCGCAAAGAGGCGTCTGAGAAGGCGCCTCTTTTTTGTTTCCGCACTCGTGACCATCCCCCGTCCGGCTGCCTTCGACGCCTTTGCCGGCAGTTACGACCAGACTTTTACCCATTCCACCCTGGGCCGCCTTCTCCGTCCCCGCGTATGGCGCATTCTACACGAGGCTTTCGCTCCCGGAAGCCACGTTCTGGAGCTGGCCTGTGGTACCGGACTGGATGCCGTATGGCTCGCCCAACACGGCATTCGCGTTACCGCCACTGACGGGTCACCGGCGATGGTGGACGCAACACGCGTTCACGTTGCCGCCGCCGGGGTCGGGGAACTGGTGACCACTTACTGCCAATCATTCCAGGAATTCACAGCACAGCGATGGCCCGCAGACACAGCTTTTGATGGGGCCTTTTCCAACTTTGGCGGAGTCAATACTCTCGGCGATTGGTCAGCTCTTGCCCGCAGCCTCGCGGTCCGGCTCCGTCCTGGCGCACGGCTAATCCTCGTCCCCATGGGCCCGCTCTGCCCCTGGGAATTCTTCTGGCATCTGGCCCACGGCGACGCTGCTACGGCCCTTCGGCGCTGGCGACAGCCCGCCGCTGCGCGCATCGGGGAGCAGATAATCCCAGTCTGGTATCCCGACCTGCGCCGCCTAAAACGAGCCTTCTCTCCTTGGTTCCGCCACCTGAGGACACAAAGCCTGGGCCTATGGCTGCCACCCAGCTATCTTGGCCATCTCGTAGAGCGCCACCCGACGTTCTTTTCGAAGCTGAATCGAATCGAATCAGCCGCTTCCCACCTGACCGGCGGTTGGGGTGACCATTACATCGCAAGCTTTGAGCGGTCGCTCGAAGTCCCTGGTGAATGAAACCCCGTGTCAAAGGGTTGCACAGAGCTTAACAGACCGTTTCCTGGGTGAGGATACCTCTCAGTGGATCTGCGTGCAGATCTCTGTGAAACTCTGTGTCACTGGTCTGTGCTACAGTTTTCCACCCCTTCAAAAAGGTCTCTGAACCGCTCGCCATTCGGCGTCGGTGGACATGCGCGAATAAAGTATTCCCAACTGAACAGCCGCTTTTGCAGCCAGCGAGGCATCCAGCCCGCGAATCCTCCACCGCCGCCCTGACTCCGATGTTCGGCGCTCGCCGCCATCTTGGTCTCCCAGTAATCAAATGTTTTGATCCGCGCGTGTAATTCGTCCATTGGCCTGCCCAGATCCGTAAAATCGATATCCTGATTGCGTCCCATCCGGCGTACATCCTGTCCGCGCAGGCGCATTACCAGTCTGAACAGCTTCAGCCAGCGATTAGGAAACACTGTGTAATAGAGCCTCTGCGGCTGATATGGTCCTGAGCCGAGTTCCGGATACTGCTGCGGATCCCCGGCAGCCTGAAATGCAGCTAACGTAATCTCATGCGCCTTAATGTGGTCCGGATGGAAATAGCCGCCCGTTTCGTCGTGGGTCACCACCACCTGCGGCCGGATCGTACGTATCAACTGCACGATGCGCCACGTGGCCTGTGCGCCGTCAATGTTCATAAACGCCTGTGGGTCCTCGTTGGCCGGATCGCCGATATAGCCTGAGTCCCTGAAGCCAAGCATGTGCAGCTTGGCGCCCAGGATCTCAACCGCAGCTTCCAGCTCCAGACGCCGAATTTCAGCCAGCTGTCCGCGCGACGATTCAAACTCCTCGGTGACAGAGCCCGCAGCGCCGTCGGTACAGATAGCAATGTGAACGTCAGCCCCTTCAGCGGCATATTTCGCCAGCGTACCGCCAGGACCAAAAGATTCGTCGTCGGGATGCGCCAGTACTGTAAGTAGTCGTCGTTGTGTCATAAATAATTATTACGTATGAAATTGCTGCATCATTGGCAGCAACGGTACCCTGGGAACTGTCGTAAAAGGATGCTGCACGCCAGGTAGCACAAGTAATTGGCCCGCCGGGAAGGCCCGCGCCAGTCGCGCCGCTTCTGGCAGTGGGACCAGCTCGTCGCGATCGCCCACGCTCACAAGTACCGGAATGCGCACGCGCCGCGCCATTCCTTCGGTCACCCCTTCCTGGGCCAACGTTGCCACTAGATCTCCCGCCTGGCGCACCAGCTGCCGCCAGCGCCCTCCATGCTCTAGCACCAGTTGGTCCGCGTAAACCGGGACTTTCTGCGCCATGCCGTCCGGGTCCAGTTGGCGGCGCATACCGCGCACAGCTTCTTCGTTCCAATAGAACTTGGTGGCATGCATTAATAGCGTTGAAACTCGCCGCGGCTCTTTTAGATGTAGCATGAGACCCAAATATCCACCCACACTATAGCCGGCAACGTGCACTATTTCGACCTGCAAATGGTCGAGCAGACCACAGATGTCTTGCACCATCCGCTCCGCCCGCAACTCGTGCGCCCGATTTTCCGAGCGCCCGTGTCCGCGCAGGTCCATCAGCACCACCCGCAAATCCTTGCGCAATTCATCCACAAAAATACGCCACTGACTGCTGATGCTCCCTAACAGGCCCGGTAAAAGTAGCAACGTCCGGTCTCCACCTGAAGCCCCATACACCTCATAATTTATCAAACTCCCATCTTC
>JAICPS010000644.1 GCA_025929715.1 Anaerolineae bacterium
CGCGAACCGCCCGACCAGTCCTCGGTATCATCGTCAAAATCAGGTGGCGTCGGCGCCACTGGCTCGGCCCGCCGTCCGCGCCGCCAGCGGCCAATGGCGAGCGCGCCCAACACCAGTATGAGCAACGCCCCGCCCGCGGGTGCCAGATAGGGCCGGTACGCCTCGAGCGCAGCGCGGGACGGTGGCGGCGGTAGGATCTCGCGCAGGGCCTGCAGCGGCTCTGCCGTTGCTGTGGGCCTGGGCGTGGGCAGCGGCTCGGGGCGCACCACTTCGATGATCACAACTTCCACTTCGCTCTGCGACGCCAGCCCCAGCGTGTCAGTAACCAATACTGTCAGCTCATAACTTCCGGCGGCCAGATCCTGGATGCCCCAGTCAAATTGCAGCCTCTCGCTGCTGCCGGTAAAAGGCGCTTGTTGCGCCCGACCATTGGCCAGCAGACTGGCGCCCTGCAGCCCGCGCGGCAGACCATCAGGCCAGGACAGCTCTGCGACGATGGGCTGCACCGCCGGTTGCAAGTCGCTTAATGGCGTGTCTGGTTGCGTGCCCGATCGGCGTATCGTCCTCTCTGGCAGTTGCAGCGCCGCGTGGGGCGGCTCAAGCTGTAGCTCCAGCGTGGTCTCATCGCTGCGGTTCTCCAGTGCCACGGTGAGCGAATAACTTCCGCTGCGCGTGATGTTAGATGCGTAGCGCAGCTGTGATTGGACGCCGTTGTCCGCGATCACCTGGAACAGGTCGCTACTGTCCGAAGCTGTGGCCATGGGCGCAAACAAGCCGCGCGTGGGGGCGCTGAGCGCGGTCGCGATCCGCACGGCGTTCTCGTTCAGTGTCTCTCCTGGCCCAAGAAGCAGGACCAGGATCGGAACCTGCAACGCCTGTGACCGCTCGATCAGCTGCTCGAATCGAGATTCGTTGAAGCCGGCGGCGTCGGTGTAGAGCACGATGGCCTGAAAGCGACCCGCCTGTTTAGTAGACGCCGCCTCTTTGACGGACGCCGCCATTTCCAGCGCCAGCTCCAACATCTCTATTACCGGCGACGCTGGCGGCGAGCGTCCCG
Source organism: Anaerolineae bacterium (assembly GCA_025929715.1). Taxonomy (GTDB): domain Bacteria; phylum Chloroflexota; class Anaerolineae; order Promineifilales; family Promineifilaceae; genus JAAYYY01. The sequence goes on from JAICPS010000644.1 coordinate 1,058, forward strand.
GATCGTAAGGGCGCACGGCCTCGATCAATGCATCCGGCTCGGTGATATCTTCCACCAGCAGCCGCCCTGACGGCGCCGGCCCGTCGCCGCCGGGAACGATGACCGTAACGTGGTCGCGCCCTGCCAGGTCCATGAAGCGCCCGGCGTAGGCCAGGATGCTGTCTTTGACCTTTTGCAGGCGCGTCACACCGCTCGCGTCTTCCACGTCCTGAATGCGGCTATTGGCGTCGACGACCAGAAACAGATCGATGCCCGCGGTGAACGGGAGAACGTCGAAATCCGCCACCGGCACGCCGTTTTCGCGCAGCCGTAGACCCTGCAATTCGCGAAGCGGCCGGCTCTGTGGATCGGTAGCAATCAGGTTCACGCCCACGTCAGGAAATTGCGAGGTGTCCACAGACGCGATTTCCAGTCTGCTCTGTGGCCTGTCACTCTGCGCCGCACCGTAGGACAGGTTCAGAAACCTGTCCAGCGATAGCAGGCCGAGCAACACCAGCCCTACACAGAATGCTATTCGATAGGTGTGGAACCAAAAATGACTGGGCCGCTGCATCCCTCACTCTCTGTTTACGTTCCCTCTACTGTTTGCTATTATACGGTCAGGCCGGATGGAAGCGTAATCAAGTGCACGCATAGACAAGCATAGGGACTTCAATGGCAAAAGGCATACGCCGCGGCACGGGAAAAGAGTTGATCATGATCATCTTGATCATCTTGATCAGCACTTCTCCCTGGACAGCTACAGGATGGGCGCAAGACGAAGACCCACAGGAAGAACAGGAAGAACCGGCTGAGGAGCAGCAACCGGCCCAGGCCGGTCCCCGCCTGTTCATCACCGCCAGCGATACGAGCACGGTGCCCCAGGTTACACTTCGCGCCTACGGCATGGGACGCGACGGCCAGCTGTTGAACCTCGCAGACGAGCGCCTGGTGGTTCACCACGGCGGCGAAACAGCCGAAGATGTCAGCGTCAGCGGAACGGTGGACGTGGGCGCCTTTACCGTCTTCCTGATCGACGCCACCCCTGGCGTAGAAGGTCAGATTCCGGCAATTCAGCAGGCCATCGAGCAGTACGCCGGCCCCACTTTTATGCGCGAGCAAATGGACCAGCTGGCCATCTACCGGGTGGGCGCTGAGGGTGCAGAAGAAGCGCTGCCGCCTACCAGTTTTTACAATAGCGTGCGCAACTTCTTCGCCGCTGGATTCGAACCTCAAGAAGGCGCGACGGCCCTCATTGATAGCACAGTCGGGTTGCTCAACGAGATGAACAACATCCGCCCCGAGCCCAGCCTGGCGCCCGCCATCGTCATCTTCAGCGACGGCACCGACGCCGTCAGTACCCAGTTCGAGGCGGCGCACGTGGCTGAGCGCGCGGCGGAGCTGGCAATTCCGGTACATACCGTCTGGCTGGAAAACACCGAGTTGACTGTCGGCCAGGAAGCAGGGCGCAACTACCTGGCGCAGCTTGCCGGCGACGCTTACGGTCTCGCCGGCCGCA
>JAICPS010000525.1 GCA_025929715.1 Anaerolineae bacterium
CTGGGACGTGCTGATTCACTTGTTTGTCGTCGTCGGCGCGTTTGTGCTGAGGCGTTGGCGAGCGGCCGGCTCGTGGCACGGGGCGTTTGTGGGCGACGCTGCGCTGCTAGCGGTGATGCTGGCCATCCCCGCGGCGCTCCTGTACCTGCCCTTTTACATTGGTTTCCGCTCGCAGGCCGGACCGCCATTCCTGCTGCCGATGCTGATGCAGCCAACGCGGCTGGTTCATTATCTGATCATCTTTGGCATGCCGCTGTGGGCGATAGTCACTTTCCTGGTAGCGTCGGCGCTGCGGCGCAAGCGGTTGGCCTGGCGAACTGGCCTTTTCGGCGCCGTTGGCTTGCTCGTAGGCTTGCTGCTACTGATGCTGGCGCTGGGGCTGTTCATCGCCGCCAGCGCCGAAGGCGGCGCGCGCATTACGAGTCTGGCTGCCGAACTGGGGAGTGCCCTGCCGCCCAATGTCCAGGCGGGTTCCTTGCTGGGACGCGTAGGCTGGGCTATCGGGGCCGTTTTTGCGCTGGCGCCCGCGATTCTGTTGGCGCGTCTGAGTGACCCCTGGATGGTGTTATTTGTGCTGGGATTGCTTGGGCTCGTCGTAGCGCTTGCGGCATCCCTGCTGAATAGGGGCAACGACGTTGAGAGGATTGAAACGGAGGAGAGGAACACCAGTTACACTGCGCTGCCATTCGTGTTGCTGCTCATCCTGACGGCATTGTTATTAACGCTGGGCCCGGAATTTGTCTATTTGCGCGATAATTTTGGCCAGCGGCTCAACACCGTCTTTAAGTTTTATTATCAGGCGTGGATCATGTTCGGCGTTGCCGCGCTATTTGCTCTCGATTACCTGTGGCGGCGCGCACGGCCCGCGGCTATTATCGCGGCTGTAGGATATGGGGCGATGCTCGCGGTGGCGATGCTCTTTCCCGCCTATGGTATCACGTCACGCGCCCAGGAGTACGCCTTGGCGCCGACGTTGAACGGCATTGCCCATTATAGCGCCGGGCAACCGGACGAACTCGCCGCCCTAACCTGGCTGCGACAGAACGTGGTGGGCACACCCGTAATTGTCGAAGCCATCGGCGGGCAATATTCGCCACAAGGGCATGGCCGTGTATCCGCCAGCACGGGTCTGCCCACGTTGTTGGGCTGGGCCGGCCATGAATACCAGTGGCGCGGTAGCACGCCGGTTCCGGCAGAACGAGAAACCGCAGTAAACGCGATTTACAGCAGCGATGACTGGCAGCAGACGGCGGCGCTTCTGGACCTCCACAACGTTTCGCTAATTTACGTTGGGCCGCTCGAAGTCGGCACCTATGGGACGCAGGTTCGCGACAAGTTTGAGGGGAGGCTGGAGGTTGCCTTCGCCAATGACAGCGTTATGATATATCGCTGGCTTCCATCTGGAGGGACCTGAAGCGGGTAACGTGATCAAGATGATCATGATCATGTGTTTTTCCCGTTGATCGCCAGGTTTATTATGACAACTACTTTGCAGGCCAACGAGAACGAACAGTACAGCAGGCTCTTCAGTATTTCACTGACTGATGGGCTGTTTGTGCTAATTCTCGCAATTGCCGCAACGCTTAGGCTTGGCTCGTTGGGCGTGTTGCCGCTGGCCGGCGACGAAGCGGCGCACGCGCTAGCAGTCTGGCGGTATTGGCAGCCTCCAGAAGCGCAGCCAGCTGTGACCGCACTGAGTCCCGCCTATTTCAGCCTTACAGCCGGCGTTTTTGCGCTCTTGGGCGATGGCGACGTCACGGCGCGGCTGGCGCCGGTTGCCTTCGGCCTGTTGACCGTCGCGCTACCTTGGCTTTGGCGGGAACGGCTAGGGACCGCGGGCGCGTTGGCGGTCAGTGCGCTGCTGGCTGTATCTCCGACGATGACCATGGTGTCCGTGACGGCCGGTGGGGATGCAATGGCAGTGGCAGCCCTCGTGATATTGTTCATTGCCTGGATGCGCTTTCGCGCTGGCGGAGAGGAGCGCTGGCTGGCTCTTGCCACGGCGGCGCTGGGCTTCGGATTGGCAACCGCGCCACTATTCTACAGTGGCCTTCTGACGCTCGCAGTGACCTGGATTGTGCAGCGCGCCGTGGGCATGGCAGATGCAGAAAGTGGATGGGGCGACGGAGTGGGCATCGCAGCATCGCGTACTCGCTGGCTGCTGCTTCTTGCCGCTACCGTCTTCATCGTTATCGCGACATTTTTCTTGGGGCGTCCGGCAGGCGTTGGCGACGCCACGGCGCAGCTCGCTCAATGGCTGGGCCAGTTCGACGTGCTGGGCGGGATTCGCGCGCTGGCGCTTCCGCTTCTGGCCCTGGGACGATATGAGCTGGTTGTAGCCATTCTCGGCGCAGGCGCCATAGTCTGGGCCTCCTGGCGTGGCTATTCGCTGCCAGTTTTGCTCGTCTATTGGTTCGCCGCCGCGCTGGTGCTTACGCTTTTACAGCAGGGCGCTCTCAGCAATGTGCTGATCCTGGTTCTACCCTCCTATCTGCTCATCGGTCTGTGGTTGAATCACGTCCTGCGCGAGCCGGCGAGTGACGCACGTTGGGGGCTGGTTCTCACTCTGCTTCTGCTCGGCGTCATTGCCTATTTTAACGGCGCGCGCTACCTGCGCGTAATGACCACTTCACCGCTACAGCTCAGTTTTCTCTTTTTGGCCTTCGTGGCCGTTGCCGCCGCTTTCGTCGCCGTCAATTTCGTGCGCACGTGGGATCCCGGCGCTGCCTATCAGGGCGCGCTGGTGGGCGTTCTGATCCTGTTCCTAATATACAACTGGGGAACGGCAAGCTGGATGCTCAGGGAGGGCGGCAACGATCCACGCGAATACTGGTCAAAAGTGGGCGCCGACGATGACCTGCGCATGCTGGAGCGGACGTTGCAGGAAGTTTCGTGGCAGGCTACGAGTTCGGCCCGCGATCTGGAAGTCCTTTCGGCCGTGGACACTGCCGCAATACGCTGGTACCTGCGGGAATTTCCAAACACGATTATCGGGAGCACCGTTCCACCCGGCGCCACGCAGCACGCGATAATCACGCCGGCCGACGTGGAAGACCCGGCGTTGGGCAACGATTATCTGGGCACGGATATGGGTCTGGCGCACACGGGCGCTACGTCAAGCTTCGAGCTTCCGGTCACACTGAGCGATACGCTACGCTGGTGGATTTTCCACGAGCATCCGGCGCTGGTGTCAGGGGAGCGGATCATCTTATGGGTGCGCAGTGATGCATTGGAATAGCGTACTTTCCTGGCCGGACGGCGAAGTATATGGGGGCGAGGATCTGTCCTTGGTTGAACGCTGCCAGGCCGGCGACGAGACCGCGTTCGCTGCGCTCTATCACCATTATGCCGCCTATATTTACCGGCTGACGTTTAGCTTTTTGCAGCATAGGGAAGACGCCGAAGAGGTGTTACAGGACACGTTTGA